>CAYWTE010000169.1:0-3276 GCA_964461145.1 uncultured Lactobacillales bacterium
ATGTACGCTAAAATTTTTTAAGCAACTTAACTCCTCGCATCTACTCCTTATAACTCAATTTAACCCTAATCTTAAGGGCATTTGCTTCGCTCAATGCGGGAAAAGGGGGCTTATTCCCACTCAATCGTTCCGGGAGGTTTTGATGTTACGTCATAAACTACCCTATTAATCCCTTTTACTTCTCTGATGATTCTACCTGCTGTGCGGCTTAAAAATCCCATATCAAACTCATAAAAATCAGCTGTCATTCCGTCGGTTGAGGTTACGGCTCTTAATGCTAAAACTTGTTCATAAGACCTGTCATCTCCCATTACGCCAACGGTTTTAACCGGTAATAAAACAGCAAAAGCCTGCCAAATTTTATCATAAAGTCCGGCTTTTTTTATCTCTTCAATATAAATGTTATCAGCTAATCTTAAAATGTCTAAATTTTCTTTAGTGATGTCTTGTCCTGGGATTCTTATCGCTAAGCCTGGCCCCGGGAAAGGGTGACGGCCAACGATTTCTTCAGGGAGGCCTAATTCTAACCCTAGTTTTCTAACTTCGTCTTTGAAAAGTTCTCGCAATGGCTCTACTAATTCTAAATTCATCTTTTCAGGCAAGCCGCCAACATTATGATGTGATTTTATGGTGGCTGAAGGCCCGCCCGAAAAGCTTACTGATTCAATTACGTCAGGGTAAAGAGTGCCTTGTGCTAAAAATTTAGCGTTTCCTATCTTTTTTGCCTCTGTTTCAAATACTTCAATAAATGTTGCGCCGATAATTTTCCTTTTTGTTTCAGGGTCTTGAACCCCTTTTAAACGGCTTAAAAATAAATCTGAGGCATCAATATCAATTAAATTTATCTTGAAAGTTTCTTTGAAAGTTTTAATTATTGCCGCAGTTTCGTTTAAACGCATAAGTCCGTGGTCAACTAAAATACAAATTAAATTATCCCCTATTGCCTCGTGAATTAAGGCTGCGGTTACTGCAGAATCAACTCCGCCCGATAATCCGCAGATGACTTTATTACCTTTCACCTGTTCTTTTATCGCAGCAATCTGTGCGTTTTTAAAATTACCCATTGTCCAATCACATTTGCAGTGGCAAATATTCTTTACAAAATTTTCAATTATTTTGTTCCCGTTTTGGGTGTGAATTACTTCAGGGTGGAATTGAAGCGAAAAAATTTGTTTTTCTAAATTAGAAAGGCCAGCAAAGGCATAATTTTCGCTATCACAAATGTTTATAAAGCCGTTTGGAATTGAGCCAACGCTGTCCCCGTGGTTCATCCAGCTTTGATATTCTTTGCCATTTTCCCATACGCCCTCAAAAAGCGGATTGTTATTTGTTACTTTTATTTTTATTTTGCCGTATTCTCGATGTTCGGATTTTTTAATTAATGCACTAAAATCTTTGGCGATTAATTGGTGACCGTAACAAATGCCAAAAATCGGAAGGCCTAAATTATAAATTTCCTTATCAATAATTGGAGCATTTTCTACTAATACTGAAGAAGGCCCGCCTGATAAAACTATACCTTTGCAGTCAAAATTCTTTACAAAAGATAATGTACATTTATTAAAGGGGTGAATTTCACAGTAAGTTCCTGCTTCCCTTATTCTTCTGGCAATTAATTGAGTTACTTGTGAACCGAAATCGATAACTAAAATTTTTTCCATATTTAATTTTTCCTTGATATTGAGAAAAGATAAATATATATAATTATTATGAATTTTCAAGTATAATCTGTTATTGGAGCATGAAAAGATTGTTAGAAATAGTTACATATCCTGATAAAGTTTTAACATTAAAAGCTAAAAAGGTTAAAGAAATTACGCTAGAGATTATTAATCTGGTTAAAGATATGTTCGAAGCTTTAAAGTTTTATCACGGATTAGGGTTAGCCGCTCCGCAAGTAGGAGCGTCTGTTTGCGTAATTGTTTTTGATTTGAAAAAGAAAAATAAAGATGGGCTCGAGATTGCCGACCCTAAAGTGATGATTAATCCTGAGATTACTTGGAGTTCTGAGGAATTTAATATTTATGAAGAAGGCTGTTTGTCGCTGCCGGGTATTAGTGCCGATGTTAAAAGGCCTTTGGAAGTTAAAGTGAAATGGCAGGATATTAAAGGAAAAGAATTCGAAAAAAAATTTGACGGATTAGCTGCTACAATGCTTCAGCACGAAATTGACCATTTGAACGGAGTGCTTTATATTGACAGACTTTCTAGGCTTAAAAAAAATATGATGGTTAAAAAATACAATAAAAACTTTGAAGCTGAAAAAAAGGAAGCTTAAATGAAAATTGTGTTTATGGGTACGCCAGATTTTGCAGTAAAACCATTAGAAAAACTTATAAAAAATCATAATGTTGTTGCTGTTTATACTCAAGCTCCAAAGCAGGCTAACAGAGGGCATAAAATTACTAAATCTCCCGTTCATACTTTAGCAGAAAGTCATAATATTCCTGTTTTTACGCCACTTAATTTTAAATCTGATGAGGAATTTCAAAAACTTAAAAGCTTAAACGCAGATATAATCGTTGTTGCAGCATACGGTATGCTCCTGCCGCAAAGAGTTTTAGAGGTGTTTAAGTTAGGAGCTATAAATATTCATGCATCGCTTTTGCCTAGGTGGAGGGGTGCTGCTCCTATTCAGCGAGCCATTGAGGCAGGCGATGAATTTTCCGGCGTATCTATTATGAATATGGGTTTAAAGCTTGATGCAGGCGATGTAATTTTAACAAAATCAACCCCAATTACTCTTGATACAAATAGTCAAATGCTTCACGAGGATTTAGCCCAAATAGGTGCAGAAGCTGTTTTACAAGCGCTTAACTTGATAGAAAATAATCAGGCAAAATTAACAAGACAAGATGAAAGTTTGGTTACTTATGCAGCAAAAATTAATACGGCAGAATTAAAATTAGATTTTAATCAAGAAGCTGAAATTATTGAACGCAAAATTAGAGCTTTTGCACCTAAACCTGCGCTTTATTTCGAATATAACGGGGTTAGAATAAAGGTGCTTAAAGCCTTGTCACAGAAACTTGAAAAAGATAAATATCTTAGCGGGCAAGTTATAGATGACAAATTAACCGTTGCGTGTCATAATGATGCTATAAAATTGCTAATACTTCAAAGAGAAGGGAAAAAAGCAATGCAGGCAGAAGAATTTTTAAAAGGATTTAATATTCCTAAAGGAGTGATTTTATAATGCCAAAATATAAGCTCGTTTTAGAATATGATGGAACCGATTTATTAGGGTGGCAAAAACAAAATGAAGGCCCTTCCGTT
>CAYWTE010000170.1:0-1804 GCA_964461145.1 uncultured Lactobacillales bacterium
TTTTACATTGCCTGTTATTGCTTTTTCAAAATCCGGAACCTCTATCGGGGCTGAGGTTGAATCTTTTTCATCAAAACCTGCCATAACCCCCAGCATTATAGCATTATCTCTCACCGTTTTTGCCATCGGCCCTGCTTGATCTAATGATGAAGCGTAGGCTACTATACCCCATCTTGAGCACCTTCCGTATGTCGGCTTTATCCCCGTTATACCGCAAAATGCTGCCGGCTGGCGAATTGAGCCGCCTGTGTCCGTTCCTGTTGCTCCTGCACATAAAAATCCTGCTATCGCTGCGGCTGAACCGCCTGAAGAGCCTCCCGGGACTAAATCTTCATTTGAATCTTTCTTTTTTAATGGATTTTTGACAACGCCGTAATAGCTGGTGATATTAGATGAGCCCATTGCAAATTCATCTAAATTAGTCTTGCCAAGCATTACTGCTCCGGCTTCCAATAATTTTTTTGTTACTGTTGATTCGTATTCAGGGATAAATCCATCTAAAATATGAGAAGCCGCAGTTGTTAAAACACCTTTCGTGCAATATAAATCTTTTATGCCAAGCGGAATACCTTCTAATGATTTTGCAGTGCCTGATTTTATATTTTTATCCGCATTTTCTGCTTGTTTTATGGCTAAATCTGCCGTTACTGTTATGTATGCGTTTAAGTCTTTTTGTGCTTCTATCTCGTTTAAATACGCTTTGGTTAATTCAACAGAACTAAATTCTCCCTTGCTCAAACCTACTTTTAATTCTGTTATGTTTAATTTTGTTAAATCTGACATTTATCCTTACTCCACAACCTTTGGAACCATAAAATAATTCTCGTCTTTTAACGGAGCGTTAGATATTAATTTTTCTGCATATCCTCCGTCAGTTACAATATCCACCCTCGTTCTTAATGACATATCACAAATTGAAGTTAACGGCTCAACACCTTCCGTATCTGCCTCGTTTAGTTGTTTTATAAAATCCATTATTGATGATAAATTGCCGGCAACCTCTTCTAATTCATTTTCAGGAACTTTTATTCGGGCTAAAAAAGCTAAATCCTGCAACTCCTTGATACTTAATGTCATCTTTTTATGCTCCTTTTTATTCTTTGAATTGTTGCAAAATAACACCTTACTTTTTATTCTGCAAGAGTTTTAATTGACTTTATTATTATTTTGATTAAGATTTTTTGTTATGAATAAAGAAAAATTAAAAGGACAGCCCATTTTAGGCATCGATTTTGGCGAAAAACGCATCGGGCTGGCTATTTCCGAGCCTCCTTATATCGTTGCGACCGCTCTTAAAACCGTTAATATTATTGAGGAAATTACAATTATCGTTAAAGATAGAAAAATCAGCCTAATCGTTATCGGGTTGCCTTTGCAAATGAACGGAATTGAAGGAAAAATTGCTAAAAAAGCTCGTGTTTTCGGAGAAAAAATTCAAATCCTAACTAATGTTGATGTTATTTTTAGAGATGAGAGGCTTTCTTCTTCTGCGGTCAACTCTATTATGGCTAATGCCGGCGTGAAACCTATTAAACGTAAACAAAATATCGATAACGCCGCTGCCGCCTTTATCTTGCAAGGGTTTTTAGACCAGATGAATTTTTAAAAAAGAAACTGCTTTTGACCGTTGCTAAAAGCCTTTATATCCGCACTTAAATCATCTGTAAACCACCAGATATCGCCACTTCTATCTTTTAACATTTCTTCAAATTTATCTCTTACTGCAATTAAAAAACTCAAACCTTCCGCCTTTATATCAAATAATTTTATTTTTTCTTCATCTTTTTTTAAGATTAATTCAATA
>CAYWTE010000170.1:1814-3251 GCA_964461145.1 uncultured Lactobacillales bacterium
AGGGAAATATTTGGGAAGATAATAACGCCGCCGTTTCCTGAATTATAATTGCTTTTAACGAAATATCATCGTTTTGGCTAACATCGCAGCTTTTTATTTCGTATTTTATCTTGTTAATATCAATATTTAGAGGAAAACTTTTATAAACAGCTTTAACATAATCTTTGAAAATACTGAAATATTTATCTTTTATATCTTCATCTAAGTCTTTTTGATATCTGCCCAAGCTAAACAACGCAGCTTTATTTATGCTAAAATCATTGTCTATCATATCATCTATTTTCTGCTTCTTTAAGTTATCATCTTTTATTGAAAGATAACTTAATATTTGCAAGGCCTTTTCATCTGACCAATGTGTCGCCTCTTCACATATTTCCTGACAAATAGCGTTAAAGCTAAACATTAATAAAAATATATAAGATATTGATTTTAATACTATTTTCATATTAACAAACCTTAATAACTCCGTGTTTCTTTTTGCCGGAAGAAATTTTTATTATACCTTCTTTTATGTCTGAAGATTGCAAAATATAATCTTCTTTTAAGATTTGTTCATCGTTAATTCTTGCACCCCCACCTTGAATTAAGCGTTTTGCTTCGCCGTTTGAAGCGCATAAGCCTAACTCTTTTAATGCGGATATTAATGAATATGAAGAAATATTATCTCGATTTACATTAATGCTTGGTAATTCCCCACCGATACTGCCTTCTTCAAACGTTTTCCTTGCCGTTGCTTCTGCTTCTACAGCGGCGGTTATGCCTCGGCAAAGCTTAGTTGCTTCGTTTGCTAAAATCTTTTTGGCATCATTTATTTCCGCCCCGCCTAATTTTTCCAATTTTTCTATTTCGGAAATCGGCAGCTCGGTGAAAAGTCTTAAAAATTTACCGACATCGCCATCTTCGGTGTTTCTGAAATACTGCCAGTAATCGTAAGATGAAAGCTTGTCCTCATTAAGCCAGACCGCTCCGCCTTCAGTTTTACCCATTTTAACGCCCGATGAAGTCATAATAAGCGGGCAAGTTAGCCCGAAAAGCTCTTTATTTTCTACTTTCCTGCCTAATTCAACCCCGTTAATAATATTGCCCCACTGGTCAGAGCCGCCCATTTGCAAAGTACAGCTGTATCTTTTATTTAGTTCTAAAAAATCGTAGCCTTGCAATATCATATAATTAAATTCTAAAAAAGTCATCGGCAATTCGCGCTCTAGTCTTAATTTTACTGAATCAAAGGTCAGCATTCGATTGATTGTAAAATGACGTCCAAAATCACTTAAAAACTGCAAATAATTAAGCTTTCCTATCCAGTCGATATTATTTACCATTATACCGTCTGTTTCGCCTTCGCCAAAGTTTATGAATTTTGAGAAAGCCGTTTTTATTCCGTTTATATTATTTTCAATATCTTCATCACTTAACATCGGACGGCTTTTGTCCTTA
>CAYWTE010000171.1:0-1623 GCA_964461145.1 uncultured Lactobacillales bacterium
CATTTGATACCGGAACTTTTACTCGATAAAAGGTTTTTGAATCTTTTAAAACAGGAGTGATTATTGAATTAGAATAAGCATCTAATTTATTTTTTAATTTTGTTGCATTGTCATAACTTGAAAAGCTTCCTGCTTGGATATAGCTTTCTCCTGAATTTATCGAAGTCGTTATTGATGATGTTTCTCCAAAAGGTGTTGAAGGCGGGGTTGACGGCACAGAAATTACATCTTCTTTAACTCCTGAAGACGCACTTAAATCTTCAGAATAAACCGGTTTTAATGACTGGCCACCTAATGATTTAGGAGCAGTACTATCAATATTTTCTGGAGATGAAACTGCCGGTACATCTTCCCCCCCATAATAAGGCGCTGGAATCCCTGCTACAGTTATGTTATTATTTTTAGGTGGGGCATTAATTAATTTTATCCCCGAGCTTGAATCTGCAGCATAATTGTTGTTTGTGTTTTTATTTTCAAAATCATTAAAAGAAGAAAATTCTTCTTCATCTCCAAAATTAGAATAATTATCAGAGGCTTCAGGGTTAGAGCTTACTTTTATATTTTGGAAACTTCCTCCCTGCCCATCTGATGAAGCATTTGCATTATCAAAATTTTCTGCTTCATAAATATAATCTGAACCTTGTTTTTGCATTGCAACTTTTTTTGCCGCTAAACTTTCTTCTTTTAACAATTGAACCCTTACTTTTGCAGTACCTTGATTTATAAAGCCTAAAGTTTGAGCCGCTTTTTTTGACACATCTAATATTCTATCTTTAGCAAAAGGGCCTCTGTCATTAATTCTTAATACTGCACTTTTACCGTTATCTAAATTGGTAACCTTGATTATAGATGGTATCGGCAGAGTTCTATGTGCTGCCGTCAGTTTGTTCATATCGTATATTTCACCATTAGCCGTACTGTTTGCGTGGAAATCGTCGCCATACCAAGAGGCTATACCTACTTCCACATAATTCAAATCTTCTTTTGGTGTATACCATTTATTTTCTATTTTATATGGTTTCCCTACTTTATAATATCCGGCAGTTTTAGTGTCGCCTTTATCAAATAAACCCGCACAACCGGATAATATAAGTACGAAAAACATTATGGCTATTGTTTGCGGCATTTTTTCTTTTGTTAATAGATTCATTATCATTATTCCTTACTTATTAAATAATAATTTTAACAGCTCTTTATCTAAAAATCCATCAGAAATGAGATTATTTGCTTTTTGATATTTTATAACAGCATTTTTTGTTGATGTTCCTATAATCCCATCTATATCTGAATTATATAACCCTAAATCAGTTAATTTTTGCTGAACATTTTTTATTTGCTCAGTTGTTATTTTATTATTTTCACCGTATTTTCTTTTTAATACAGGGCGAGTAACCAATTTATCCGCCACTAAGCCTATTGCTAAGGCGTAAAATTCCGACTTATTCCATTTCATTATAATATCAAAATTATTATAAACTAAAAATGCAGGACCTTTATGTCCGGCAGGGAGTATTAATGAAGCTAAAATATCAGAATTTGGAAGTTTTTCACCGCTGCTTTGTTTTATACCAATTTTACCCCAATCTTTTAAGCTTTTTTTCTCTTTTTTACCCACAAAAGAAG
>CAYWTE010000171.1:1723-3211 GCA_964461145.1 uncultured Lactobacillales bacterium
CTTATTGCTTTTTTTAGTTATTGGCGATTCGGTCAATGGCATTATAATGACCAAAAAGCACATAGGCACGAAATATTTCACAATTATTTATGCGTAAAATATAATAATGAACTCGGATATTACGGCATATATCCTGCTGTTTTTTTAGCTGATTGGGAAAATAATAAAAAAATTTCTAAGGTTGACGGTATTCATTTTGAGAAAGAACACCGCAATATGAAGCCTGAAGAAATTATTAAAAGAAGGTATGAATTTAAGAAAAAATTCTCTAATAAACGATGGTATTTGTTCAAAAAAGATGTAGCCGAACTAAAAAAACTTTTTGATGATAAAAAATGGGAAACTAATCTTTTGCGAGATCACGGAATTAACAGCCCTCCGGTTTGGTTTATCTTAGGCAAGCCTATTATTTCTTGGACAAATATGAGCGTTGAACAAGCTTTGAAAATCTTGCCGCTGATTGATACTTTCTTAGTTTTTAGCATTTTTGCTATGATATACTGGGCTTTCGGCTTAAAAGCTGCTATAATAACTATGAGTATTTGGGGATTAGACCCAATTAGAAATTTTGATTATAATGGCGGCTCTTTTCTTAGATATGACTGGATATTTATGATTTTTGCCTCTCTTGCCTTAATAAAAAAAGAAAAAATGTTTTTGGCAGGATTCTTCGTTACATACGCATCTTTAATCAGAATTTTCCCTATTGCCTTTGCTTTTGGTGTAGGGATAAAAATAATTTATCAGCTGATTAAAACTAAAAAAATCGAGAAAAAATACTTAAAATTCATTTTTGGCGGAGTTTTTTCTTTTATCGTCTTAATTCCTTTATCTATTGTTATTTATGGTAAATCTAACGTTTATGCTGAACATATTAACAAAATTAAGAATCACTCCACTGTTATTGCAACTAATCACGCCGGAATGAAAAATCTTTTTTATTATGATAAAGATACAAGCCTTAAATTTAAATCTATAGGCGAATGGCGACAGAAAGTTAATGAAACTCTTAACATAAAAAAATTCCAAATATTCGGGACAATTTTCTTATTTATTATGATTTTATGCATCGCTTTCATTAAAGCCAAAGAAGACTGGGAGGCTTTTATTCTAGGGGCGGCTCTTATTCCTATTGTGGGCTATATGGCTAATTATTATTATGCGATAATGCCGATTATGGCGTTGCTTTTTGTTAGAAAAGCTTGGATAGCGCCTGTTTTTTATCTTTTAACGATTATAATTTCAATATCCTATGATTTTTCCAAATATGCTGATGAAATATATTACATATTTAGCTGCGGATTCATTGCTTTTGCTGCGACAATTGTTGTTAGTTATGCTTTAGAAGGTATTAAAAAAGCCGATATTATAAAATATAAAACAGAAATTATCGTATTTTTATTAGTTTTATTTTTATGCGTGATTAATTCAATGACACACGTTAAATATCAAGAAATTAATAAAAAAATTGAAAAAACTATAAAATAA
>CAYWTE010000172.1:0-3208 GCA_964461145.1 uncultured Lactobacillales bacterium
ATCTTGATTGCCCATATTCAAAAACTTTAATAAAAAACAATAAAAACGTCATTACAATCTCAGTTAGACAAAACCCAAAAGCTAATCTTTATGCAGATAACATAGTAATTAATTCAGATTCTATTATCTTTTCTGTCAATAACATTAAAACATCAATAAATCTTATAGGCGTTCACAATATTTACAATGCACTTTGCGCGGTTGCGGGGGTTATGCAATTAGGAGTAAGCTTAGAAGAAGCCTTAAAAGCGTTATCAACATTTAGAGGTGTTAAAAGAAGATTAGAACTTATAGCAAATATAAAAGGGATAAAAATAATAGATGATTTTGCTCATAATCCGGAGAAGATTAAAGCAAGCTTAAAGGCGGTAAAATCAAGCCGGCAAGGCCGAATTATTTTATTTTATCAGCCACACGGATTTAAGCCGACTTTTGTGATGAAAGATGAGCTTATTAAGGTTTTGCAAGAAAATACAGGTAATTCTGACATAATAATTATGCCGGAAATATATTATACCGGAGGAACGGCACAAAAGAATATTTCTTCTAAAGACATAACAAAAGAAATTCCAAATTCGATATTTGTAGAATCCAGAGCCAAAGCTTTGGGCATAATAATAGGTGAGGCAAGAAGAAATGATACCATAATTATTATGGGTGCAAGAGATAATACATTGAGTGATTTTGCGAAGGAAATAGTTAAATGCTTAAGTTAGAAATAGGAGATACAATTGGTTTATGTGCGCCTTGTTCGCATATTTTACCTGAGGAATTAATAAAGGTTAAGGAATTTTTTGAAGGAAAGAATATTAAGGTTATTACTTCAACAAACATTCTTAATCGAGAAAGATTTTGCGCCGGCACAGATGAAGAGCGAGCTTCAGATTTAATGGAACTTTGGCATAATAAAGAGATAAAAGTTATTTTTGCATTAAGAGGCGGTTATGGCTCAATTCGGATTTTAGATAAACTTGATTATGATTTTATATCGTCTAATCCAAAAATATTTTGTGGTTTTAGTGATGCGACTGCGATTAATTTAGCTCTTTTTAAAAAGGCTAATCTTTTAAGTTACTCGGGAGCTTTTTTAATAAGGGATATAGACGAGAATTTAACCATAAAATCATTAATTAATGCATCACTTTTCAATCCGTCAAACACTATCATAAGCGGCAATACTTTAATAACGGGTATGGCTCAAGGTAAATTATTAGGCGGAAATCTTTCCATTCTTTGTTCAATGATAGGTACGCATTATTTGCCCGATTTTAAGGATAAAATATTGGTAATTGAGGAAGTAGGGGAAAAATTTTATAAAATAGATAGGCTCGTGCAGCAACTGCGTTTAAGCGGAATATTTGAGGAAATAAAAGGATTAATTATCGGTAAATTTTATAAATGCCAAGAGGGAACTTTAGGTGACGGAACAATAAAAGATATTTTAGATGATATAAAAAATTATATAAACTGCCCTGCAATATTTGACTTTGATTATTCTCATAACGAGGATAGATATATCCTCCCCATAGGAAAAGAATGCAGCCTAGATGCAGAAAAATGCGAAATTAAAATAAAATAATTAGTTAACTAAATTGACCTATCACGCTCTCTATTTTACCCTTAAGGGTTGCGGCATTAAATGGTTTAACGATATAGTTAGAAACGCCTGCCTGTTTTGCGGCGATAACGTTTTCAGATTTAGACTCTGCAGTAACCATAATAAAAGGGATAGCTCTTAATTTATCGCTTTTGCGAACTTCTTTTAACAATTCCAAACCAGTCATAGGCTCCATATTCCAGTCTGATATTATAAGACCCACAGGGCCGACTTCTCCATTTAATTTATTTAAAGCATCTTGACCGTCAGTGGCATCGAAAACGTTATTAAATCCTAATTGTTTTAATAAGTTTCTTAAGATTCTAAGCATAGTTTGATAATCATCGACTATCATAATTTTCATATTTTTATCTACTGCCATTTCCATACCCCATTTAAAATAATAGCTTAACAAATATTTTTAACATTGATTTATAAATAAAGAATTAAAAATTTATAAATTCATTTCCCCTAAGGTTTTTATGTTAGCAAGCTCTTTAGTAATATTTTTTGCTTTTTCCAAATCCATAGCCGAGAGTATTTCTGAGGCTTTTTTAGGATTAAGCTTTGTAAAAATAAACATAAGAACGTCCATATCAAGACGTTCAAAGATTCTTGCTGCATCTTTAGGTTTCATATTAGAATATAATATTACTAAAGAATCAATCTTATTTTTTTGATTTTCATTATATTCCCCGACGAGCACCTTAATTTCTTTTTTAAAAGTTTCAAGTTTTGCAATCTTTGTATCTATTTGCTGCTCTGCGACAGAAAGCAATGCGAGCTTTTTTTCAAGTTCTTTTTCTTTAAGGAAAATTTCTTCTCTTCTTTTAGATAAACTTGTTAATATCTCGATTTCGCTACCTGAAAATTCATTTTTTTCAGTTGTAGAAACTTTTTCAAAAAAAGTATTGTCTTCAAGAGCAGGATTAAGATTATTTGTATTTTTTTCTTCAGTTACAGGGACTTTTTCATCTTTTTGCGGAGCTTTTTCGACGGCATCTTCAGCCATAGCGGTAATTTTAGAAACAAAAACGGAAGAAATTTGTTTTTTGTTATTATATTCATTCCACAAGACATTTATTTTCATAGACAAGAATATGAAAGCGGTAACGATAACGATAGGGAGAAGCCTTATTTTTCTTTTATTTTCACCAGACATCTTTTGATTTACCGCCTTGATTTTTATTTTTAATTTGAGCAAAAGCACGAAGGATTTCTTCGGCATTATTTTGAGAGCGATTATCTTCAGCCTCTATTTCCTGAGCGAAGAGTTTAAAAGGATTTTCAGTTTCTGAAGGCTTATTATAAAAATTGTTACTTTGCGCATAATTTTCCTTCGGCAACGGCGGCATAACATTATTAGCAGTATTGGTATTAATATTTTTAGTATTTAATTCATTAGCAAGAGTTTTTGCATAAGTCATAGAATTTTCAAGCTTAAATATAACTTCGCTGCTTTCTTTAATAGCAAATTGAAGTTCTGCTTTACGGCTAGCAGCTTGTTCTATGGATATTTTAAGATTTTCCTGCACGCCGTCAGCTAAAATTTTCAGTTGCGGAATAGCGTTTTGAGCTTTAGCAACGCAAATTTGAAAGTTTTCGATAGTT
>CAYWTE010000173.1:0-766 GCA_964461145.1 uncultured Lactobacillales bacterium
CAGATAAAGTTTATAGTGAATTTAAATCATACGCTTTAGAAGAAAAAGAAATCGGCCCTGTATCAGAACAAGAAATTATTGCTTTTTTAGGTTCGCCATTAGTTTTTAATGTCCCTGAAGAATTTATTTCTGATGGTACCGATATTTCAGAAGTAACTTCTTCTGATATTGAGCTTCAAAATAATTTATCTTCTGATTTTAACGTTTCAGAACACCATCTTTTTAACCGCCCTAAATTTGAAAATAAAATAACCTATTTAATTTTTTTCTTTATTTTAACCTTAATAATTATAGTTTACTTTGCTATAAAATTATCAACCCCGACAGAAGAAGAATTAGCCATTAAAAGATTAAAAGAAAATATCTCGGGCATTCCAAGAGTTATTGTAAATATCCCCCTTACCGGAGTTAAAGATGAGGGTAAAAGTATTTATCAAAAAGCTCTGGAAGGAAAAATAGAAAATTTAACTGATAAATTAGAAATAATGGAAAAATTAAGCTTTCCTAAAAATAAAGGCGGCGTTATTGATATGCCAAAACTAAGAATACCTCTGCTTCCTACTAAATCGATTGACGATGAAAACTCCGGTAAAATTGAATTTTCCGGTATAGAAGATATGAAGGTTGAAGCTGAAGATAAAACTGGGACATTAGCATTAGAGCCCATTGAGCCGTTAAATGATATGCTTGAGAGAACGTCAACGGGTCTTTTAATACCAAAAATCAATCATAAAGGAATAAAACCGTGGATAAGATACGCTAAGTC
>CAYWTE010000173.1:839-3201 GCA_964461145.1 uncultured Lactobacillales bacterium
GAAGACTTTTCCAACGCCGCAATTAATGGGCTTCCTGCTAATGTAGGGCTTTCATTTTCACCCTACAGTAAAAATTGCAAAGAGTGGATGAAAAAAGCACGGCAAAAGGGGCACGAAGTTTTTTTAGACCTCCCGATAGAAACAGACCGAGAAATATTTTTTGACCCCGGCAATTTAGGAGCAATGCAATTAATTTCTGACAGTGACCGCCGCCAAAAACTTGAGCTTCTTTTAAGTAAAGGGGGAGCATACTTAGGATTAATCGCCCAACACGGAATGAAAAACGGCCAGAACGTTGGAATGGATATTATTTTAAATGAAGTAAAAAGAAGAGGCTTATTATTTATAAACAATCGAGCAGATAATAATTATAAAGAATTATATCCTCAAAAAACCCCGCAAATCACAGCGGATATAGATATTTATGACAAGCTTTTCCCTGCAGCAATAAATGCCAGATTAGAATATTTAAAAACACTCGCACAATATAATGGTTATGCCTTAGCAATTGTTGATTCCAAGCCGGTCAATTTAAGAGAATTATCAACTTGGCTAAAAGAATTAGAAGGCCCTCCTGCAGATGCTGAAGAAGAGCACAAAACAGAAAAAGATGAAAGTTCTTCATCTTCAGAAAATTTTATTTTAGCACCTGTGTCTTCAATAATAACGGAATAAAGAAATGTTTCTTAGAAAAAATGTAGGACTATTAATATTTAACTCGCAAAAATTAATTTTCAGCGGCGAACGCTCAGATATTATAGGCGCTTGGCAAATGCCGCAAGGAGGGATTGAAGCAGGAGAAAGCCCGCAAGAAAGTGCCATAAGAGAATTAAGCGAAGAAACGGGGATAAAAAATAATTTCAAAATTATAAAACATAGCCGGCAAAATTACGAATATTTCAAGCCGATAATAAGAGAAGGAATTCCTTATGACGGACAAATTCAAACTTGGTTTTTGATAGAATTTTTTGGAAGTGATAAAGAGATTCAAATTGGGGAAGAATTTATAAATTGGAACTGGTTGAACAAAGAAACGCTTTTAGAAAAAGCCATATCTTTTAAGAAGAGCATTTATGAGCAAGTATTTACCGAATTTAATGATTTTTTATCTTAAATTTAAACAGATACCCTTAGATTAAGGATTAAATTAGACCTGATTCGGGACTCCTTTTGGTGCTTAAAAAATTTTAGCGTACATAGAAGTACGTGAATTTTTTAAGTCGCTGCAAACGACGAAGCAAATATCCTTAAAACTAGGTTTAAACGCCTAAGGCTCTAGCCAACACCATATAAAGTTTCCCCGCATCGGAACCGGTTATAATCGTGGTTAGGATTTTCCCTTTTTGAATTTTGCCGGATTTATCGATTAAAGAATCAAATTCGGCAATATATCTATTAACGTATTCTCTAAACTCAGCATCTTCTTCATATTGAACTTTTATCAAGCCGATATGCTCTTTTGACAATGATTTATTTATATGACGCATAAAGGCTGCTCTATCGCCGTCATAATATCTTTTCCATAAATCTTCTTCGATATCTGGCTGAAAAATCCTAGCAATATCAACGGCTAATGAATGAAGCTTATCAAAAATAAAACTGGCTTCATCGAGGAACTCTTCCATTCCGGCCTCTCCCATTTTATTTTCCAGCTCTTTTAAGAGGTTTTCAGCCACTCCTGAAGCATTCCCAAGCTGAGAAACTTGCTTTACAAAAGCATCTTGGAATTTTAGGGAGATTTCCGTTACTTTTTCTTCCGCCGTTTTAATAATATCCGTATTATCGAGCATTTTATTAACCATATTATTAACAGTATCAATCGTCCTGTTAGCGTTATCATAAATGGCATCTGACTGACGCAGGAAAGTATCTCCGGTATCCCTGATTTCCTTTGATATTTTTTCAGATTTATCGGCGATATTAGAGATAGCATCTTTCAAATAATCACTGGCACCTTCAATCTTTGAGGAAGAATTAAGCGTTAAGCTGGCAATTTCCGCACCGACTTTATTAATATTCGAACCTAAATCTTTGATTTTCAAAGAAGCTTTTTCCGCCCTCACATCAAATTCAGAAGAAACATCAACTAGTGTTTTGCTCAAATTAATAATAGAATCGTGAGAACGAACAGAAGTATTTTCAAGCTGCTCAACATTAGAGCTGATAACGTTTCCAACACTGCTTATTTTTTTAGAAGTATTGTCGGCCAGCTCAAAAAGACGTTCAGCAAATTCTTCTAAATTGCCGGAAACGGTTTTAATCCTGTTTGAAGATACATCTGCTGCTTCTTGAATTTTTCTTAATTTTTCATCTAAATCAAGGGTCGCCACGCCGGTTTGTTTAAGAGATAAATCAACTATTC
>CAYWTE010000174.1:0-3176 GCA_964461145.1 uncultured Lactobacillales bacterium
TATTAAAAACCGGTATTTTTGTTTCCCTATTTTTATCTTTTGCTATGCTGTCTGCTGCTTTTGAGAGCTTTATTAGCGGCAGGCTTATCGAACGAGAAAAATATAATGATAAAAATATCGTGATTAATAATGTGATTAAAAATATTTGCAAAAACGCTTTCTGAATATCAAATATTTGCTCTTGAAGTTCCGGTATCGGCATATCTATTTGTAAGATTCCTGCTAATTGCCCGTTTTCATATATCGGTTTTGAGATTATTATTATGTTAATGCCGTTTGCTTGGCTATATATCGAGCCTACCTGCTTGCCTGTTTTTATAAGTTTTTCTATCTCTTTTTTACTGTCTGTTTCAGGGTTATATTTTCCTTTTATCAGTGGATTTGATATATTAAAAAATGTTTTCGGCAGTGGTTTTTGGTTTTTCTTTTTTATTTTCTTTATGTTGTCGCTATCAATTACTAAGCCGTTATCAAGGTTAAATATTTTTATATGAAAATCTGCAAATAACATAAATCTTGTTAAAATTCGTTCCGCTTGCGGTTTCTTTATCTCAAAAGGAATCGGTGATGTTTGATGTTTGATTTGCTTTAGGCTTAATGATGTGTAACGTTTGGTTATTGCATTATCACTTAAATCTGAGGCTAATATTTCGCTTAAAGATTGAACCCGTTTTATTTCGCTTTGGTACAAATATACTTGATACTTGTCTAAAAATAAAAACCAAACAATCAGTAATAACGGTGCTAATAAATTTAATAAAAGTATTTTGCCTGTTAACGGAGATATTGCGGATTTTAAAAAATTCTTCATTCTTTGTACTTATATCCCATTCCATAAAGCGTTTCTATCTTGTCAAAATCTTCACTTACCGTTTTTATCTTTTTGCGAAGACGCTTTATGTGGGTATCTATTGAGCGGTCTTCTATGTATATGCTTTCACCATAAGCGGCGTCTATTAAAGATTCTCTGGTTTTGATGTGTCCGGGGTGTTCTGCTAAGTTTGCTAATATCAAAAATTCGGTTAGGGTTAATTTTATTTCTTTTTTCTGCCAAAAACACTCGTGGCTGTCTAAATTAAGCTTTAAATCTCCTCTGATTAATATGTTTTCTTCTTTTTGCGGGGATAATTTAAAATCGGCTCTTTTTAACAAGGTTTTTATTCTGGCTTGTAAAAGCTGAAGCGAAAACGGCTTGGTTACATAATCGTCAGCTCCATTATTAAACCCTAAAAGCTGGTCTTCTTCTTGTGTTTTGCTGGTGAGCATTATAACCGGTATTTGCATTTTTTCTTTTAGTTTTTTTAATAATTCTATGCCATCCATTCGTGGCATTTTTATATCTAATATTGCTAAATCCGGCGGGTTATCTACTATACCTTTTAAGCCTGACAAACCGTCATTATAACAGCTTATTTCATAACCTTGTTCTTCTAATGCCATTGAAACTGAGGATTGTATATTTATATCGTCATCTACTAATGCTATTTTCTTTAACAAAAAAAGCCTCCATTATTTATATTTTGAGGCTTTTATTTTATTATATAAAAGTTACTTTTTTATAAATTATTCTTTTTCATAACCTTGCTCTGCGATTTTAACCTCGTCAAGCGGCGGTGGGCTTTTAAATTTTTCGGCATCTCTTAAAAAAAACGGCTTACCAAATGTTGGTTTTTCTAATTTTTCCGTCGGAGCTCCCGTTCTGACAGGGCGAGGATCAAATCTGCCCATACACAAAAGACGGTCATACATTGCTAAACCCCCCGCTATGCCTACGTTTAAGCAAAATTTTGTCGGAATTTGAACCGTGTATGCACATCTTGATAAAGTTTCTTCTGATAAACAGCCCCTTTCCGGCCCTAAGATATAGGCGGCATTAACGGGGTGCTTGAAAGACGGCAGGGGGATTGAATTATCGACTAATTCTACTCCTACTAACTGGCAATTATTCGGTAAAACTAAATCTGATATTTTTGGAAAGCTATAAAAAGGCAACGCTCCTAACGAATCTGACGTGTCCGTTATGCCTCCTTTAGTTCGAGAATACTTTGCATCAACTGTGAAAACAAAGCTTGCCCCAAAGGCGTGGGCAGAGCGAAATAAATTGCCAACATTAAACTGTTTGCTTATCCCTTCTACGCCTATGCCGAAAAATCCTCTCATCTTTTTAATATCCTTTTACCAAAAAATCCTACAAATAATATTATTATTGATAATATCAAAAATATCTCTTTTAATAATTTTTCCTGATTTAATAATTCTTCATCTAAAATTTCTATGCCTGAATTAATTTTATTTTTATTTGTTGTTTTTAATTCGTTTATGCTGCCGGATAAGTTTACTCCTTCAAGCCTTAAATCGTTCCCATAATATCCGGCGGGGGTGTCTTTATTTGCAAAATTTATGCTATCTTCTTCTGTAAAGCTTATTTGTCTATTGCTTTTTATAAGCTTTCCTTGTGCTGTTATTTCTGAAATTAACTTATATTTTTCTTCTTGAGGCATTTTACAAGCTTCTTTTAATAGCTTTTCCATAATCTTTGGGAATAAATAAGTTAAATGCAAATTCTGCCAATCATAATCTAATGGACTTAAAAATAAAATTATTTTGCCTTGTCCTTCTTGCTTACTGATAATATATGGCATTTCATTTTCCAGTCTTGCTAAAACTTTTATATTTTTATTTTCTTTTTCATCAAAAAAAATTATTTTTTTTATTAAAACATTATCTATGTCATCTATACCTGCAAATAAGCTGTCTTGTTCTGGTTTTTTAATTTTAACGGCAGGTTCAAATTTTGAAACTGAAGAAAATTTTAAAGAAAAAGGATTGTTTTTATCTTCTTTATCTATAAAAGAAACTAAAGTTGCCCCTTTTGATACCGCTTCTTTTATATATTCAGAAGAAATGTCGTTATGTGAAAATATAACTTTTGCCTTGCTTATTTCTTTGGTAAACTCACTCATAGGAGATAAAACTTTTTTTAAGAAAAAATCTGGAGACAATAATGATATTTCTTCTTTTATCTCTTTGTTTCCTTCAATAAAATATACTTGCTGTTTGGTTATATATCTTCCTAATAAGAAAACCCCGCCGGCATTGTTTGATATTTTTAATGCGGCAACTTCTTTTTCACTCGGTTTTTCTATATTTACAGTGCTTTCTGCTGCGTTTTCCGC
>CAYWTE010000175.1:0-1701 GCA_964461145.1 uncultured Lactobacillales bacterium
CAAAAAGGCATATTAGTTTTTCTGCTTTTAGGCGGATATTTTTCATATTCTTATTTAATGAAATTAAAAAATGCTTCAGAACCTGAGCCAACGTTTTCTGATTTAAAAAATAACTTGATTAATGACATTAAAAATTCTTGCGTTGAAGTTAAAGAGAATATAAAAAAAATAAAAACAATTAAAAAGAAAAAGGACAATAAGGATAAAAATGAAAAAAATAAATCCTAGAAATAAAAAACTGATATTAATATTGCTACTTGATTTAATGATGGCGGCATTTTCGCTTCCGTTATCGCTTTTTTTAAGATTAGGAGCTGATTTTTCTTTATATCCCGGCATTACTCAATTTTTATTTATGATATCAAGCTTTTCTCTAATTTGCTTTTTTGTATTTAAATACAACAAGTTACACACCGGAATTTGGAGATATACTTCTTTTAGCGATTTATTAAACATTGTAAAATCAGTAAGTGTTTCGAGTTTAATTTTTGTAATCGTATTATTTTTATATAACAGAATGGAAGGAATGCCAAGAGCAACGATAGTAATTAACTGGTTTGTTTTATGTTTTTTACTGGGCTTGCCAAGGCTTATTTTTAGAGCCCTAAAAGAAGGCAGCCTCAAATTAAAAATGAATAAATCTGAGCATCAAATTCCGGTATTACTAATTGGATTAAGCGAAGGGACACAAAGATTTATACGCACCAGCAACTCTGATTTAACCTCTGATTATAAAATATTAGGAATAATTTCTGAAAAAGATAGCAAAATCGGTGGCAGTCTTTTAGGCATAGACATTTTAGGCGGAATTGAAGATATAAAAGATATAATAAATAATTTTAATAAATTCAGCTCCCCTATTCAAAAGTTAATAGTAACGGGAGATACGTTAACATCAAAGCAAATAAAAGATTTAATTGATATTTCAGGAGATATAAACCTTCCTCTCGCCCGCCTTGTAAAAGGAGATGTATTAAAATCAGGCCTTGATGAGCAAATAGATATCAAGCCGATAGCTTTAGAGGATTTATTAAGACGCCCACAGCGTTCTTTAGATAAAAATTCAATGGGAGAATTAATATTCGGGCAAAAAGTTTTAATAACCGGCGCAGGAGGATCAATTGGCAGCGAACTTTGCCGCCAAATTGCAAGTTTTAACCCATCTGAACTTTTTTTAATAGAAAATAGTGAATTTGCACTTTATAAAATAGATTTAGAATTAGGAAACAAATATCCTTCCTTAAAAAAAGTTCCTATAATTTGCGACGTAAGGAACAAGCCGAGAATAAGTTATTTTTTCAACACCTTAAAGCCAGATTTAGTTTTTCACGCTGCAGCCTTAAAGCACGTTCCGATGACTGAAAAAAATGTTATTGAAGGTCTTTTAACTAATGTTCTCGGCACAAAAAACGTTGCAGATTGTGCAAAAGAGAATTTTTGCAAAGGATTTGTTATGATTTCCACGGACAAAGCAGTAAATCCGGCAAACGTAATGGGAGCAAGCAAAAGATTAGCGGAAAGCTACTGCCAAGCAATGGATTTATCAAAAGTAGACACTAAATATATGATAGTCAGATTCGGCAATGTTTTAGGCTCAACCGGCTCTGTTATTCCTTTATTTGAAAAACAATTAAAAGAAGGCGGGCCTTTAACCGTAACACACCCGGAAGTAACCAGATATTTTATGACCATAAAAGAGGC
>CAYWTE010000175.1:1801-3152 GCA_964461145.1 uncultured Lactobacillales bacterium
TGTGAACAAAATGATAAAATAAAAGCAAGAACAAAACTTCACCAATTAGTTCCGGAATTTATAGAATGTTAACAAAACGGTTTTAAATTAATATTATGAAAAACAAAATAAAACAAAGCATACTTTCATCACGCCTTATGATTTTCCCAGGGTTAATTTTAAGCTTAGGGCTTATAATCAACGGATATAATTTCACTTTAACCTCTATAAGCTTAAAAACGATAGAAATTATTTTTACAGGCTTATTAATATTCAGCGTAAGTTTTATTTTATTTGGAAACCGAAAGAGCTCTTCTGCCTTTTTCTTGCTTATTTTAGGAATAATAAATTATTTTAGCTTAAAAATGTGCTCTTTTTTAAGCATAAATTTATGGTCAGTTTTCATTTTTTGCAATCTTGCATTATTTTATTTACTTAGCCTTGACAAATATTTAAAACTTCTAATTATAGCTTTAGAAGTATTATTAATAACCTTTATCGGCTTTTTCGGAGAAAGAATATTAAGCCCTGAAAATATGTTAATAATAACAGAAACAATAAATAAAATATTTGAATACAAAATATTAAATATCACAACTCCGCTGCCGGAAATCAGCATTGTTTTATTTGCCCTTTGTTTAACGATATTTTTAATAAGAAGCAGCTCGAGCGGAGATTTATCTGACTATTCGCATATAGTTTTTCTTATTTTATTAATGTTAACTTTTATTTTTCAAGAAAGCGAAAAATCTTTAATCATTTTCAGCATTTGCATAACCGCTCTTTTTTCTTCATTATTTTTCACATATTTATATGACAGCGTTAAA
The DNA here is from genome assembly GCA_964461145.1 of uncultured Lactobacillales bacterium. Taxonomy (GTDB): domain Bacteria; phylum Pseudomonadota; class Alphaproteobacteria; order CAYWTE01; family CAYWTE01; genus CAYWTE01. The sequence continues at coordinate 2,608 of CAYWTE010000175.1, forward strand.
AGAGATAGCTTAACCGGACTTTATAATATAAGAACCTTTGAAAATCACTTGCAAAATATGAGTGAACCTTTTTGTTTGAGCTTAATAAACGTAGACGAATTAAAATTATATAATAAATTATACGGGGAAAGTACCGGTGATGAAATATTAAAAATGATATCGATAATTTTAGCCCTCAGCGGCTTTGATAGTTATCGTTTAGAAGACGACAATTTTGGCATAATCATCAAAGGCTACAATGCAAAATCTGCCGCAAAATTAGTAGATAAGATAAAAAGGGACATCTTAAGCAAAAGTTTTATAATAAGGGGAGAAGTTCGTCCAAACAATAACCGAATAGGCAAGAAATTAAGAGGAACCATCGCTCAAAATAAATTAAAAAGAATAAAAATATCAGTTTCTTACGGCATAAGCGAATATCACGAAGATGATTTCAGCTTCAAAGATGTCCTTTTGCGTGCCGGACAAAACTTAAAACTCGCTCAAGCAAAATCTGAATTAGAAAAAAAATAACCTTTATTTTTTCTTAGAAATTAAAGGAAAAT
>CAYWTE010000176.1:0-3151 GCA_964461145.1 uncultured Lactobacillales bacterium
GGTCAGGACGGTCTTTTATTGCATCTTTTATTAAGATGTTGACGTTAGAATTAATGATATCTGTTTCTTGAATCAACGTCGGCTTTAATAAATTTAAATTTGTGCCTTGCTCTAAACTTAATAATTTTAACAGCTGCCCTTTATAAATTGCTGTCGAATTTTCTGCTTTTTGTTTAATTAACGTTCTTTGTGCGTATTCTGTTTCTGATTTTAAGACATCCGCTTTGGGAACTAGCCCTAAATCGTACTTTTCTAAGGCCGTTTTATATGCCGCTTTATAAGATTCCTCTGCCCTTAAGGCAGCTTCTACCTCCTCTTTTGAGGAAAATAAATTGCAATAACTTTCTATGACTTCATAAATTAAGTCCTGCACGTTTTTATTATATTTATAAGCCGCCTCTAACGTGCTGAAATATTCGGCGGAAATTGCTGCATTTGTCTTGCCGAAATCGTATAAAAGCCAATTTAATGAGGTACTCGCACCTAAATCTGTATTTGATTTTTGACCGGCGTTTTTAGAATAATCCTCTGCAGCAGAAAAGCTTATATTCGGCATAAATCCTGATTTTGCAATGCCTAAATTCGCCTTTTGCGATTTTACGCTAAGCCACGCTGATTTTGTGTTCGGATTTTGGCATAGTGCAATGTTTACCGCATCAAAAATATTGATATCGGTATTATTTATTTCCCCGCACTCTTCATTTTGAGCATAATTTATGAGAGTTTTCGGCAAGGCAGAATTCGTTAATAACGGGTCAAAGGCCTGTGCCTCACTCAAAGCAATAAAATAAGAAAACGCTAAAGTTATTATTGCCTGTTTCTTTATCATAAAATTATTATCCTTATTATATAAAATATGATTATAGCTTACTACAATTTAAGTTAAAGTTAAAATAAAAAAAGAGGCGGAAAAAATTTCTCCGCCCCTTAGTTTGGTATAATTTCTAATTAAAATTAGAAGTTATATTTAGCTTTTACGCTACCTGTGTGGCTGTCGTAATCGGATTTGAATTCTCCGTCGTAATTAACTGAGAGTTCCCAACCTTTTACTTCAGCAAAGTCAACGCTAGCACCTATTAAAGCTGCATCACGTTCTACTTCTAAGCCTTTTGTTTTGAACTTAGCTCCACCTGTTGCATAAGTTGATGTGCTTTCAGCTTCTACGTCACCAAATTCGTGAACCCAAGCAGCTCTGAATTCAGGAGTAAAGCCTTTTAATTCAGCAGCAAACTTAACACCTAAAGATGATTTCAAAGAGTCAACGCTTTCGTCATCAACTTTAAGAGCAGCTGTTCCACCGTTTTCTGTGTAACCGTCTAAGTCTAAGTGACTGTAACGTAAATCAGCAAACGGAGTAATGATTAAATCAGAGCAGCAGCCTGTTGCGAAGTTACGGCCTGCACCGATTTTTGCAATGTATTCATTGCCATCGAAGTCAGCTTTTAATGTTTGGTTAACTGCACCAACTGTTACAACTCTCTTGCTGTCGAAATCGTGGAATGTATAACCTAAGCTTCCGTCTACATAGAAGTTATTGTTTAATTTCTGTGTTCCGTAAAGAGTTAAGCCATAGCTGTCGATGTCTGTTGTGTTGTTTTTAACAGCGCCTTTGCCGTCAACTGATGAGTCTGCATATGATAATGCTAAGCCAACTACTAATTTTTCATTAAGTTCTTTATCACCACCTAATGCTAAACCGTAAGTTTCTGCTTCATAACCGTCAATTGAGCTGCGTTTATCTTGGTCTGCTGTTACACCGAAGACTTCACCCCAAGCGCCTACGCCTTGAAGTACGTCACCTGAAGCAACACCGCCAACACGGCCGCTAACAACGTTTGATACTAAAGATGATGCACCTTGAGCACCGGCAACGTTACCACCACTTGAGTTTGGAGATAATTGCTGACCAGCATCGTTAAGTGCTGCACCTGTGGTTAAGTTTTGAACTGCTGCACCGATGTCGCCTGTTGCGTTATCGATTGCACCGCCAACACCTGCACTAACACCTGCAATTGAAGCTGCATTTGCAACTGTTGCTGTAAGAACTAAATCGCCATCAGCTGTTGCGTCTTTAGCCCAAGTAATTAAGCCTGTATTATTAATTGTTAAGCCTGCATAAGTTGCAACTTTAGTATCGTTTCCATCAAATAATTTAAAGGTATCGTTTGTCGCAACGATAGTATCGTCCATTGTAATATTAACTGAACCTAAAAGAGTAGTGTTAGCTGCAACAGTATTAATAATATTACCACCTGCAAGAGCTGTTCCTGTTTTTCCGTCAATAGTAGTATTAATAACAGAAGTTGCATTTGTTGCTACCGCACCGGCTGTAGTTAAATCATAAGCACCTAAAACTAAAGTACCGCCTGAAGTATCTACAGAACCTACTGTTGAATTTGCACCTAAAGTAGTTTTACCGATATTAGTTAAAGCTCCTGATAACGTTAAAGCTTTTCCGAAAACAACTGAACCATTTGCATGAGATAATGTTACAGAAGCTGCATCAACAGTATTTTCAAATGTAACTGTCTTACCATCTGCACCAGCTGTGATAGCACCAACATCAGTGTTTGCACCAACAGTACCTGTTACTTTTGATGTTCCTAAGAATGTTAAAGCACCAGCTGCACCACCTGTTGAATTAATTGTACCTGTTAAATCTGTACCATCAGCAAAAGTAATTGTATTTGCACCATTTAATAACAATTCAGTAGTATAAATGTCTCCGTTGAATGAAACCGCTCCTGCACCAGCGTTAATTGCTTTAAGAACTGCACCAGATGCACCAACTGTACCTGTTACTGTTGAAGCTCCTTCTAAAGTTAAAGTACCTTCATTAGTTGTTGCTGTTGTTACTGCTGCAGTTAGATTCTTACCTGTCGCAACTGTAACCGTACCATCGCCTGTAAAAGCAAGAGTTGTTGCAAAAACATCCCCTGTGAAAGCTACTGTTTTACCATCTGCACCAACGTTAACTGTTGCTACGCGAGCAGCAGCACTTGCACCTATATTACTTGATACTGTTGAAGAACCTTCAAAAGTTAATGTACCAACATTAGTTGCTGTTACATTTGTTGATGATAAGTTTTTACCGTCAGCAATTGTAACTGTACCAGCATTAGTACCATAAGCAAGAGTTGTTCCTGCAACA
>CAYWTE010000177.1:0-3149 GCA_964461145.1 uncultured Lactobacillales bacterium
TTAGCTTTAGCCGGAGCAATAGTTGAATGGTTTGCCGGTGAAGACCCAGGTCTTGAAGACACGATTTAACAATAAAATCTAATTAATATAAAACCCCCTTAAAATTAAGGGGGTTTTTTTAATTTTTGATTTGTGATAAAGATATAAATATGTAATATATAGCTAAGTGATTATATTTTGATTAGATATACTTTTCTTTGAGATGTCATTCCGGGCTTGATCCGGAATCCATCAATATCTAGTCTTAATAATGCTTTTAAGGTTGATGCTGAATTTAATTCAGCATGACAAAAATGGGTGATAAAGCTTAATTTTTGAATTAAAATTAGCTAGTTTAGCTATATCAAAATAAGAATAAATTAAGAGGGGTAAATGAGAGAGAATGTTCCAAAGATGGTATCGATGCCGCCGAAGTTTTTGTGGGCACCATTCTTGCCTGCAATAGCAAATATGGCGATTCAAATGCCGTTTATGTTTATCACAATGGCTCTTTTTAACATTAATCCGGTTATTTGGCTTATTTCATTTGCAGTAGGTCATATATTTATTATAATATTGGGAGCAAAAGAGCCGCATTTATCCGCAATGATGAAGAGTAAAGGGCCATTTTTAAAACCTTCACAAAGCATATATAAAGGAAAGGGTTACAAGCTTGCCCCATAATTATAATTTTATCGAAGCATTTATAACAGGGCTATCATCTGTACAAGTTTTTTTAGGGCTTTTCGGGATAGCCGCCGCCTGTGCCTTTGCGGTATTGTTTGCCACAAAATTTGGGGAATTTATATTACCTCGCCCGAGGGAAACTCGTGTTGCGGACTTTTTGCCTTTTGAAAAGCTCCTCCCCGACGGCATAACGATAAAATGCCACAACGGTACAATTTGTAGGTATTATCGGGTAAAAGGGGCAGATATGGCGTTTGTTCTGCCGGAAACCAGAGAAGCAATGTTAGAAGCAAGGAAAAGCTGGATTAATACGATGTCGGAAATGGGCATAACTTCAAGAGTATTCACCCAGCGCCGCCGAGTAAGGACAGTAGAAAAAGGCGATCATAATATCTCTTTATTAAAGAGAGTAGCTTTTAAGTGGGCAGAAAGCTTAAACAGAGTATATCAAAACGAGCATTATATAGCATTATCAGTAATAGACAGGAAAAATGCCGAAAGAGATTTAGACCAAGCCTCACAAGCGCTTCAGGCGACTTTAGCAGATTATGAAATCACACCGTTATACGAATCAGCATCTTCACGAAATGAGGACAGCCCGTTTTCCTTTTTAGCGGAACTTTGCTCACCGATATCAAGACCAAAGCCTAAAATAAAAGAGGCTCAAGGATACGATTTAAAAGATATGCTCACGGCAGATCATATTCATTTTACGGGAGATAGGGGATTAATAAGGTTTTTTTCCGGCGATAGAGAAAAGCTGTGTATTGTAATGGGTTTAAGGTCTGCAGGGGAAGCAATGGACGAGCAGATGATAGCCGACCTTCAGGCGATAGACTGCGAGCTTAACATTTTGCATACTGTTGACCCTATCCCTAGAGTAAAGGCAATGGCAATATTAATGCAGCAGCGTCGAATGGCAACGGTTACGAGTTTTTCTTCAACGGCGGCTATTCAGTACGATGAGGTTATGGAAAAATTAGAAGAATCAGATGATGATTATCAAACTTTATCAAAATATTCTTTAACAATATTTATTTATGGGGACGATTTAGAAGAATTAGCATTCGGAGAATCGGAAGTTGAACGAATCTGCCGTTTATTCGGAGCCACGCCGATAAGGGAAGGCTGGGCAGCACAAGCCTCATTTTTTGCACAATTTCCAACGTATGAGATTTACCCAAGAACATATATGATGCTTTCAAGAGCTATTGCTTGTGCGATAGGGTTAGAGCGTGCATCTGAAGGGTTCCCAAGGTCTGATTGGGGTGAAGGGGCAATCACGCTATTTAAAACCACATCAGGAACGGCGTATCAATGGCAATTCCACGTATCGACGGAACAAGCAGCGGTTGCTCACTGCTGTATTATCGGGCCTACCGGTCAAGGTAAAACAACATTATTAGCCTTTTTAGCCGGACAAGCGATGCGTCATCCTGATTTGCGAGTATATTTCTTTGATAGGTTCAGGGGTGTTGAGATTTTTACTCGAGCAGTTGGAGGTAATTATGTTTTATTTGACGCAGATGAAAAAATAACAGCATTAAATCCATTTTCTTGCAGAGATACTTCAGAAAACAGAGCATTTTTAAGACGTTGGTTAAAATCCATAACGATGGGAGATGACGCTTTAGCAGAACAAGAGATATCAAGAGCAGTTACAACGGCGTTTGAATATTTAAAACCGGAAGAAAGAACGCTTGCGAATTTACATAAATCTTGTTTTTCTCCGACCGGCAAGATGAGAAGGGAGCTTTACCGCTGGATTAATCCTGAACAATACGGTGCAATTTTTAATGCGCAAAATGATGATTTAGATATGAAGTCCAGATTTATGGCATTTGATTTTACACATATTTTTGAGGACGAAACGTTAGCGCCTGCTGTTATAAGCTACATAACTCACCGTATTGATGAAACAACAAGCTCAATCGGCGCTCCGGGATTAATAATGATAGATGAAACCGCTCCAATGCTTAAACACCCGATGTTTAGGGATAGCTTTATTATCGGCCTGCAGGAAGGACGTAAAAAGCGTCAGGCATATTTATGTGCGTTCCAACAACCAAATGCGGTGGATAATTTAGGCGTAGGCGAGGTTATCAGAGGCCAGTGTCAAACGGTTATATTTTTTAGAAACCCTCAAGGTATGGTAGAAGATTATGATAACTGGAATTTAACGCCTAAAGAATTAGATTTTATTTTTGGCAGGACGTTTAGGGAGTTCCCTTATGCGATATTACTTTCTCGCCCTGCAATAGGCGAATCAGTGATTTTAGATGTTAATTTAGGCGGATTAGGCAAAATGTTAAAAATTTATTCATCAGGCAGGAAAAATGTTATTTTAGCCAGAGAACTTATTGATGAATTCGGAATAGAAAACTTTATTGATAAATATTTAGAAAGAGCGTAAAAGATTAAAATATAACTAAGTGATTAGATATTTTCTTTCCTTTGAGATGTCATTCCGGACTTGATCCGGA
>CAYWTE010000178.1:0-3107 GCA_964461145.1 uncultured Lactobacillales bacterium
GTCATCTATAAAATGGTATTCATTTTCATCCATATCATATCTTTGATAATCATAACTTTCCATTTTAGGATTATAATCTTTTTTAACAAATGAAGGAGACTTCCCTGTTAATGAAGAATTCCTACTTTCCAGTTTTTCTTGAAAAGCATATGGGTCTTGCGGTTCATTTTGATTTTCTTCTTGATTTTTCTCAAGAGTTTCTTTTTGCATTTGCTTTAATTTTTCAGCATTTTTATATAATACAGGGTCTTTTTCTCCGCCATAAACATTATAATATTTTTCCCTAAGCTCTTGGGCAGAGAGATTTTCATCTTCAGGATCAATAAATTCAGGTTTTTGGGCAAAAGCATTAGCTCCAAACAATAATATAAAAAATAAAAAGAACATCGCTCGCATTTTAATTTTCTCCATTTATTTCACCTTATTTTAAGACAGCCTCTTAATGTATTATACATTATCTTTATTAACAAAAGCTTGTTAATTTTGCTTGTAATTTTTGAAAATTAGCTGAACTTATTTTTAGATTAAAATTTTTATATTCCTCATCATCGAATACGCTAAGCACTTGACTATTATCATAAATCCAAGAAATTAATTTACCGTCATTAATATTAATTTTAACATTTACATTAATAAAAGAAGCTTTAATTTTGTTATCAATAGCATTTAGCAGCTCAAGGACTCCCTCGCCTGTTTTAGCGGAAATAGGGATAAACTCTTTATTTCTTTTTGCTTTATTTAATAAGGCATTTTTATCATCATTATTTAATTTATCTATTTTATTTAAGACTTCGATTAAAGATTTATATAACATCTCATCAAGCCCTAAACTTTTAAGCACTTTAAGCACGTCTTGTTTTTGTGCTTCTGCTTGAGGATTAGCCGCATCTCTAACGTGAACGATAATATCTGCTTCAAGCACCTCCTCTAAAGTTGCCCTAAAAGCAGCAATAAGCTCATGAGGCAAATCAGAAATAAACCCAACCGTATCAGATAGGATTATTTCTGTTTTCAAAGGAAGGCTCACTTTACGCATAGTCGGGTCTAAGGTTGCAAAAAGCAGGTCTTTCTCCACAACTCCGGCATCAGTTAAATAGTTAAAAAGCGTTGATTTACCGGCATTTGTATATCCAACCAAAGCAACAATGGGATAAGGAACGTCTTTTCTAGCTTTTCGATGTAATTTTCTGGTTTTTTTAATTTTCTCGAGCTGATATTTAATTTTAGCAATTTTTTCATCGATAATACGCCTATCGATTTCAATTTGAGTTTCACCGGGACCTCCCATAAAACCAAACCCGCCTCTTTGCCGCTCTAAGTGCGTCCAGCTTCTAACAAGGCGTGAACGCTGATAGCTAAGATGAGCCAAATCTACTTGCATAATACCTTCTTTAGTTTTAGCCCGCTGCCCGAATATTTCTAAGATTAAAGCTGTTCTATCAATAACTTTTGCATCGAATTCTTTTTCCAAATTTCGCTGCTGTATAGGAGATAATGAACAGTTAAAGATAATTAAATCAGGATTAAGATTCTTACTTTTAAATTCCTCTATTTTACCTTTACCGATAAAAGTAGCAGGATTAATTTCAGAAATTTTAATATTAAAACCATCTATAACTTGAAGATTAGAAATAGCTAATGCCAACCCCATTGCTTCATCAAGTTTATCGTTATCTGAACGTAAAACATTGTTTTTATTATCTTTTATACAAGGGTTAAAAACAACGGCAGTATCTTTTTTTATTTTTATATTTTCAGCCAAGTGGAATAATTATTCTTTCTCATTCTCATTAAAAACAACAGCAGAAGAAGGCATAACTGTAGATACAGCATGTTTATAAATAAGCTGAGTATGCCCGTCTCTTTTAAGCATTACAGAAAAATTATCAAAACCGGTAACAACACCTTGCAGTTTAACTCCATTGATGAGATATACTGTAACGGCTGTTTTATCTTTACGCAATTGGTTTAAGAAAAAATCTTGGTTATTTTGTTCATTTTTATTATTATCTATCGGCATCGCTTCCTCCTTAATTTTTATACCTAAAATTGTTTATAACATTATTTTTATAAATTATAAAGATTTTTTTTACAAATAATCAAGTTCTACAGAGAAAATATTTTCAACTTGATTAATAACATTTGGCCGACAATAAATTATTATCCTGTCTTTAACTTCGATATTAAAATCGGCTCTAATATTAAGCACTTGCTCATTTCTAAGCAAGCCGGCCAATATAGAGCCTTTAGGAAGATTAAGGCAAGATATTTTTTCCCCGATAAGTTCTGAGCCGGGTTTAATTTCGCCTTCAACGATATCACCTATTTCATCGCTAATTTTCTGAGCAAAAACGAATTTTCCTTTCCTCAATCTTTGAAGTATAGTAGAAATCATAATTACCCTAGGGTCAATAACTGCATCAATCCCTAAATTTTTAATTAAAGGCTGAAAAGTTTGATTTTTAATTAAAGCGATAGTTCTTCTAACCCCCCTTTTTTTAGCAAAAAGTGAAGATAAAACGTTAGCTTCGTCATCATTTGTAACAGCAATAACAGTGTGAGTATTATCAATATCGGCATTAATCAAGATTTCACCGTCAACGACATCTCCGCAAATGACCTCAAATTCTTTAAGATTTTGAGCTATATCTGCAGCTATATCATAATCCTTTTCGATAACCTTACAAGAAATTTCATTTCTTTCTTTTTCAAGTGTTGAGGCAATTTTAAAGCCCACATTTCCACCACCGAATATTAATATTTTATGAGCTTTATCTTTTTGTTCACCGAACACTCGCATAGCTCTTGATATTTGAGCAGAATCTACAGTAAAATAAACCTCATCACCTTCAATAATTTTTTCATTAGGCCTTAAAGCGATAGATTTATTATTCCTAATCAAACAAACTATATTAAGATTAAGCTCAGGGAAAACCTTTGGAAACTCAGCAATATGAAGATTGATTGCTGCAATATCAGCCGAACATCTAACTCCGATAAATTTAATTTTATCATCAGCTAAATTAATAACTTCAATAGCATCAGGGATTTCAAGCCTTCTTATAACTGCCTTTGCCATTTCTTCTTCAGGCGATATAATAGCATCT
>CAYWTE010000179.1:0-3101 GCA_964461145.1 uncultured Lactobacillales bacterium
CACAAAAAGACCAAGATACCACCATTCGAACTTAAACATTTTTACCCGACAACCTCCTCTATCCAAATTTTTGCCATAGAGAATAACCTTTTATTATAAACGGTATATTTATCTGCCTTATCTTTTGGTGCATAAGGCAAGTATGTCAGCATATACGTTATATTTTTATCGATAATAGAGCTCTTTGAAGCCTCTTTAATAAAATTAACCCAAGCTGTGCCGTAAAGTCCGCCGATTTTTCTTTTTCCGAATTTAAAAATTGCAACTTTTTTTAATACCAAAGAAACTTCTTGGCAAAACATCGCCGAAGAATTTAAACTTCCATAATTTTCAAATGCTTTTTCCAGCATCAATAAGGCTTTAAGCTTTATTTTCCTAGACCTGCTTTCATAAGAAAAATAACGGTTATAAATAAAATAAGCAGCAATTAAAATTAAAATAATCCAAAAAATCGGCGGAATAGGATAATACCACTCGACTTTTGGCGGTGTATGAATATCCCTTAAAGCATTAAGAAGCTCAATAATGCTGTTTATTTGCGGCTTTTGAAAAGCTATTTGTGAGGCATCTGGCTGCATTTTCACTTATTTTTCTTAAAAATTCCAAGCCGGATTCTTTTGGGAATATCAGGCTCATCGGTTCTAACATTAATATAACTTATTTTATGATTTTTACAAAACTGCTCTAAGCTTTTTCTTTTTTCTTCAAATTTTTGCTTATAATTATTTAAATACCCGTAATCAAAGCAGTTAAGCAGGGTACAATTTTTGCCGTCTGTTACTTTTAGAATGCCAAAATTAGGCAGCTCTCCTTCTAAAACATCATAAGTTTGAACAAAAAAAACATCAGCAATTCTGGTTAATTCAGCCATATTTTGCAAAAAAGCATCATCGACATTAGCAAAATCACTAATTATGAAGATCCCCGAACCTGTTTTAATTTTTTTCCGCAAAAGCTTAATTTCATTGAACATATCAGATTTTAAGGTTGAGATTTTTCCTTTGCTGGCTAAGCTCAAAGAGCCTAAATAGCGTAAAAATGCATTAGTATTTTTTTTTGGAGTTATAAAGAATTTTTCACCACCTCCATAAACGCCGCCACCAATCCTGTCTGAGCTTTCCAAAACTGCCCAGCCAATCATAGATGCTATTTTTGCCGCTAAATAAGATTTATAACAAACCTTACTGCCGAAATATTGACTAACCCCCATATCGGTGAATAAATAAACGCTTCTTTCTTTTTCCTCTTTAAAAACTTTAGTGTGCGGCTTACCGTTTCTGGCAGTAACCCGCCAGTCAATCGTTCTGATATCATCTCCTGGCTGATAAATTCGAACTTCTTCAAAATCCATACCCATACCTCTAAACGCAGAGCGGTACATTCCGCTAATAACATTAGTGCTCCTTAAAGTCGGTGGGGTTAAAATAGAATTAGCATACTTTTTTGTTTCAATTAATTTAGGCACACTAATAGATATCCCGTCTATTTCTTGAGAATTTTCCTGCCTTTTATTAAGAAAATTAAACCCCAGCATCTTTTTTACGGCACGGCAACACGGTTAGCGATAACATCAATAAAACTGTCCGGAGTAACACCTTCAGCTTCAGCCTCAAAACTCAATATTATGCGGTGCCTCAAGCAATCGTGCAACACACTGTGAATATCTTCAGGAATAACAAAATCTCTCCCCTCAAGCCAAGCTTTTGCCTTTGAACACCTGTCTAAAGAAATAGTCCCTCTAGGCGATGCCCCAAAATTAATCCATTTAGAAAGTTTATCGCCGTATTTATCAGGGTCTCTGGTTGCATTAACCAGCTGAACAATATATTCTTCAAGCTTAGGCTCTAAATGTAAATCTAAAATTTCATTTCTTGCATTAAATATCGCTTCTTGAGATACCTTAGCAAATACGGGGGAAGGCTCTTTTTTTGCCTCTCTTCTGACTAAATCAAGAATTCTTCTCTCTTCTTCAATTGGCGGATAAGTAATTTTAACATACATCAAAAATCGGTCTAACTGAGCTTCAGGAAGCGGATAAGTTCCTTCTTGCTCTATCGGGTTTTGGGTTGCCATAACCATAAACAATTCAGGCAGTTTATATGTTTTCGCCCCAACAGTAACTTGCTTTTCCGACATTCCTTCTAAGAGTGCTGATTGAACTTTTGCAGGAGCTCTGTTAATTTCATCAGCAAGGAGTAACCCGTGAAAAATTGGGCCTTTAACAAACTCAAACGCCCCTTTTTCAATGCGGTAAACATCAGAACCGGTAATATCTGCCGGAAGCAAATCCGGAGTAAATTGAATTCGGTGGAAATCACTGTCAATACAATTTGAAAGCTCTTTAATCGCCTTAGTTTTTGCTAACCCCGGAGCACCTTCAACCAGCATATTCCCATCAGAAAGCAGAGTAATCAGCATTTTATCAATAAGCTGATCTTGCCCGATTATTCTGTTATTCAAATATTCTTTTAACCTTAAAATATCACCTTGACATTGACTCATCTATTTTACCCCTTTTAATATTCGTGATTTATCTCTTGACCAATCTCGCTGCTTAATAGTTTCCCTTTTATCAAACTCTTTTTTACCCTTTCCTATGCCTATTTCAAGCTTAGCAATTCCTCTTTTGTTAAAATAAAGAGTTAAAGGAACAATAGTATATCCCTTTTTATTTACCGCCCCCATAAGCTTGCCGATTTCTTTTTTATGCAACAACAGCTTCCTAGGGCGGAGTTCTTCGTGAGGAGTATAACCTGCACCTTTATACTCCCCTATATAAACGTTATAAATATACATCTCGCCGTTTTTATTAGTACTGCAATAGCCATTTGTAACATTAGCCTGACCAAGCCGCAAAGATTTAACCTCGCTACCCATAAGCTCTAAACCGGCCTCGAACTTATCTTCTATTTCATAATCAAAATAAGCCCTGCGATTAACAGCGATTTTACCTTCATTAATATATTCTTTTCTTAAAACCACTTTTTTTAATCAATCAATTATTTAATAATTTCGTGGCTAATTCCGCCTGTTTGATTAAAATATGCATACAAAGTTACAATTTCAAGATTAGGATAAAAAGATTTAAGAGCTTTTGCAGC
>CAYWTE010000180.1:0-1753 GCA_964461145.1 uncultured Lactobacillales bacterium
CAATGTTGTCGGGGTTAATATGTCTATTTATGACAAAAATAATCCGCAATCAAAGATTCGAAAAAATGCTTGTTATGGTTGCGATGAAACTCAAGATATTTTAGAAGCTCAAAATTTTGCAGAAAGCATAAGTATTCCTTTTTATGTTTTTAACTGTGCGGAAGATTATAAAAAAATAGTCTTAGCTTATTTTAGAGAAGAATATTTATCAGGCAGAACTCCTAATCCTTGCATTAAATGTAATCAGCTGATGAAATTTCAAATTTTACCCCAAATGGCTAAAAAACAAGGCATAAATTATGATTATTTTGCAACCGGTCATTATGCTAGGATTTATAATGATAACGGCTGGCTTTATTTGCAAAAAGCAATCGATGAAACTAAAGATCAAACTTATTTTCTTTATCGGTTAAATCAAGAGCAGCTTAAAACTATTCTTTTTCCGCTGGGAGAATATTCTAAAGAGCAAATTAGAAAAATTGCAAAAGAAAGAGGGCTGAAAGTGTTCGATAAGCCTGATAGTCAAGATTTTTACAGCGGTGATTATGCCGAACTTCTTGGCGTTTCTCCTAAAAAAGGAAATATTGTTCTTAAAACAGGTGAAATTTTAGGGCAGCATAACGGTTTTTGGAACTTTACTTTAGGGCAAAGGAAAGGTTTAGGGATAGCTTATCCTCGTCCACTCTATGTTTTAGAGCTTAATCCAGAAAAAAACGAAGTGGTTGTCGGAGAAGAGGAGTTTACGTTTTCAAAAGGCTGCTTGGTTAATGATTTTATTTTTAATTTGCCTGATGAGTTTGCTTCAGGGGAATATGATGTTAAATTTCGCTCAACGCAAAAAGCCGTAAAAGCATATTTAGAATTAAAAAATCAAGAATTACAAGTTACTTTTGCTAACCCGCAAAAAGCAGTTGCTTTAGGGCAGGCTTTAGTGATTTATAAAAATGATTTGCTGGTAGGGGGCGGTGTAATTGCTCGAATTAATTAAAAAGCTTGAAAATAATCACCTACTTTCTAAAGATGAATTACTATCTTTACTTGAAAATAATGAGTTTGATGAAGAAATTTTTGTCGTAGCAAATAGAGTTCGTCAAAAATATGTAGGTGATGAAGTTCATCTTAGAGGATTGCTCGAATTTTCTAATATTTGCAATCAAAATTGTGGATATTGCGGGCTTAGATGCGCTAATAAAAAAGTTCAAAGATATCGACTAGAATCACAAGAAGTTATTGAAACAGCCAAGCAAGGCGCATTAATGGGCTATAAAACTATTGTAATGCAATCAGGCGAAGATAGTTATTTTGATACAGAAAAAATGGTTTTTATTATTAGCGAAATTAAAAAATTTAATGTAGCTGTTACTTTAGGTTTGGGAAATAAATCTTTTGATGAATATAAGGCTTATAAAGATGCCGGTGCTGATAGATATTTGCTGCGAATAGAAACTACAGATAGGGCTCTTTATCAAAAAATTACCGGTAGAAGCGGGGAAGAGAGAGCAAAATGCTTAATTTTCCTAAAAGAATTAGGATATGAAGTAGGTTCAGGGTGTCTTGTAGGGCTGCCTGGGCAAACTTTAAGCTCACTAGCTGATGATATTTTGTTTTTTAAAGAAATAGACGCCGATATGATTGGAGTCGGGCCTTTTATTCCGCACCCTGATACGCCGCTTAAAAATGCCGCTAGCGGTTCAGTTAATATGGCTTTTAAGGTGATGGCTTTAATCCGCTTAATGCAGCCTGATATTAATAT
>CAYWTE010000180.1:1853-3099 GCA_964461145.1 uncultured Lactobacillales bacterium
ATATGGCTTTTAAGGTGATGGCTTTAATCCGCTTAATGCAGCCTGATATTAATATTCCCGCAACAACAGCAATGGAAACTGCTTTTTCGGGCGGTAGATGTGCTGCTCTAAATAAAGGTGCAAACGTTATAATGCCCAATATTAATCAAGCTCAATATCGTGAAAAATACGAAATTTATCCCGGTAAAGCCGGGGTTAATCAAAATTCAATATGGCAGAAAAGTTGTATTGAAAAAGAAATAAGCAGTATTGGTCGCAAAGTTGCTTCTAATTTAGGTTTTAGAGTGCATAACTTTAAATAATGTATTGAAAAATTCTAAAAAGAATTCATTCTTAATATGTTCAAATTATTTTGAGAAGTATTTTTTTACCTATTTATTATAGGTTCTTCTCTTTAACTAGAGGTGAACATTATGGAAACAAAACTCGAGACTTTAGTTGTCAAGGCAAATGTTGTCGAGCATATTCGGAGTTATGGAAATTTTTATACCCATTTGCAAGTGCTTGAGATTATGAAAGATGATTTAGGGATTAAAAATCAAAGGCAGTGCCCCTATGAGGTGATAATCCCGATAAATCCTTCTAAAATCTATCAATTTCTTCAATTAGGAGAGCCATATTTTCTTTCTATGAGTCCAAAAGAAGAAAAAGGAGAAGTTGGAGGCTTTTATAAAAATAAAGGGATTAGGATCAATGAAGATTTAATTATTCAAAAAAGAATATGGTCTTTATGTTCCTAATCTTTTTTTTGCTTGTTATTTCAAACTATAATATATAAAATGCCTGTCAATTAAACAGGCGGACTTGATGAATAAAAAAATCTTAAATAATATTAATGAAAAATATAAATATGGCTTTGAAACTGAAGTTAATGCTGAAAGTTTTGAAAAAGGTTTATCTGCTGAAGTTATAAAACAAATTTCTAAAAAGAAAAAAGAGCCCCTCTGGATGCTTAATTTTAGGCTTGATGCTTATGAAAAATGGCTGACTATGAGCGAGCCTCATTGGGGTATGCTTAATTATCCGCCAATTAATTATGATGATATTTCTTATTTTTCTGCCCCGCAAAAAAAAGTTCCTAAATCTTTAAGTGATATTGATCCAAAAATATTAGAAACTTATAATAAACTCGGAATTCCTCTTAAAGAACAAGAAATTTTAGCCGGAGTTGTGGCTGTTGATGCCGTGTTTGACAGTGTTTCCGTTGTAACTACTTATAAAAAGCAACTGGAAAAAATCGGGATTA
>CAYWTE010000181.1:0-3099 GCA_964461145.1 uncultured Lactobacillales bacterium
CCCTAAAATACCAAGCATATTATAAAATTCCGAGGCACCTAATTCGTTTTGCGTATTGCCTATAACATAAATCAAATCTCCGGTAAATTTTACATCTATCGATACTGCTTTAGAAATATCATCAATAATTCCTACCGCTGAAACAGCTAAAGTCGGCGGAACACTTATTTTTACTTCATTATCGTTTTCATCAAAGCCTTTGAAGTCATTAAACATACTGTCTTTACCCGAAATAAAGGGCGTTTCAAAAATGCAGGCATAATCATAACAAGCTTGCGCTGCTCTTTTTAATTCAAATAATCGCTCCGGTTCATCTGAAGAACACCAGCAAAAATTATCCATCAAGGCTATCTTATTCGGATTAGCTCCTGCGCTAATACAGCTTTTTATCGCATTATCTATCGTGCAGGCTGCCATTTTATAAGTATCTATATCACTATATCTGGGGTTCACGTTTGATGAAACCACTATACCTTGTGTTTTGTTAAGCAACGGTCGAGTTATTGTTGCTTCAGAACAAACTTTGCCTTTGCCTTGTATGGGCTTTAATACTGAGCCTCCTTGAACTTCATGGTCATAAAGATGACTTAAAAACTCCTTTGAACAAATATTAGGGCGACTTAGCATCTTTAATAGGTTATCTATAAAATTTTCTTTTGAAATTTTTGGCTCAAGTTCTTCTTTTGCGGTTTTGTGTTTGGTTAAAAGATGTGTTTTAGGCAAGCCTTCGTGCAAGAAATCCATATCCATATCTAAAATCGTTTTATTATTATATTTTATTATAATTTTGCCTGAATCGGTGAATTCTCCTATTACGCACGCTTCAATTTCCCTTTTATACGCTAAACTTAAAAATTCTTCCAGCTTGTCATTAGGAACGGCTAGGGTCATTCTTTCTTGTGATTCGGAAATCCAAATTTCCCATGCCTGCAAACCTTGATATTTCAAAGGAACTCTATCTAAATCAACAATAACCCCGCCGCTTTGTTCTGCCATTTCCCCAACTGAGGAAGAAAGACCGCCGGCACCGTTATCCGTTATTGAGTTGTATAAGCCTTTATCTCTTGCTTCTTTAATCAAAAAATCAGAAAGTTTTTTTTGCGTTATCGGGTCGCCAATTTGTACCGCAGTTTTAGGCGAATTTTCATTTAAGCTTTCAGACGAAAATGTTGCACCGTGAATGCCGTCCTTGCCTACTCTGCCGCCAATCATTACTACTTTATCTTTTGGTTTGGCGCATTTTTCATAACTATTTCTTTCCCCTATTTTAGCAGGAATTATGCCTAAAGTTCCGGCAAAAACTAAAGGTTTGCCGCAAAATCTGTCATCAAAATATACAAACCCTGAATTGGTGGGAATGCCAGAGCAATTCCCGCCGACTTTAATGCCATTTATTACGCCTTTCATTATAAAATCAGGGGGAAGTATTTTGTTTTTTTTGCCTTTT
Organism: uncultured Lactobacillales bacterium; assembly: GCA_964461145.1. Lineage (GTDB taxonomy): Bacteria > Pseudomonadota > Alphaproteobacteria > CAYWTE01 > CAYWTE01 > CAYWTE01. The sequence continues at coordinate 1,448 of CAYWTE010000181.1, forward strand.
GAGCGGTAATAATTATATTCTTTATCAGGATAAGGAAAACAAAAACCATAGCGATTGATAAAGGGTTTTGCCCCTAAGCCAAAGCCTATCGTATCTCTGTTTACCCCAACAATACCGGTTATCGCCCCGCCAAAAGGGTCTAAGGCTGAAGGAGAATTATGCGTTTCCATTTTATCGGTGATAAAATAATCATCATTTAATTTTATCGCTCCGGAATTGTCAGAAAAAACCGAAACGCAAATATCGTCCTCTCCTTTTGCTTTCCTTATTTCTTTAGTGGCTCTTTTTATGTAATGTTTGTAAAGACCATCTTTAATGTCATCTATTGAGGCGGCGAATATTGTATGTTTGCAATGCTCCGACCACGTTTGAGCTATTGTTTCTAGCTCTATATCCGTTGGGTTGCGGCCTTGTTTGATAAAATAGTCTTTAACCGCCTGCATATATTCTAAACGCATTCCAAGCGGTCCTCTTGATGTTCCGTCTGAATTCTTTATGCCGTTTTTGCCGATGTCTTCTAATGTTTTATCGTCTATATTAATTATATCGACTTCATCAACCCTTAAATTTTTATCCAATTTTACTTTTGGAAGGTAAAGTCCCATTCCGCCGTCTTTTATAAATTCGTTATATTTTTTTATTTTTAAATACTGAATTAGCGGATTATATAAACTTTCGGCAAATTTTTGAATATCTTTAATCCCTGAAACTAAATATAAAAATGAGCTGTAAACGGCTTCTTCCTCATTAAATCTTGTCATTAATGCGTCTTGGATTATTTGTTTTGCCGTATTACCAACATTGTCGGTAACGCCGGGGAGAACCCCTATTTCTAAGGCATATTCAAATTTCGGATAGCTTGCTCCGTCTAAAACTAATTTCGGATAAAAAGGTTTTTCAAAATATTTTAATATTTGCCGTTTTTGTGTGTTATCAAAATCTTTATCTACCGTGTAAACTTCTATAACTGTAACACTCTTAGCATTAAAATGCTTTTTTAGCGAGCTAGCTCTGCCGTCTTGATAACCTATAAAGGGTATAATTTCGAAACGAAAAGACATCTTGCAAAAAATCCTTATATATTGTAAAACAAATTTTTCTTATATGTTATTTTAGTCTTAAAAGGAAGATATGCGATGATACCACGTTATGCAAGGAAAAAGATGCTTGATATTTTTAATAATGAAACCAAATTTAAAATTTGGCTCGATATTGAACGTTTTGCTTGCGAGGCTCAAGAAAAGTTGGGCGTTATACCTTCGGGAGTTGCCGATAAAATACTTGAAAAAGGAAATTTTGACGCCTTAAGAATTGAAGAAATTGAAGCCGAGGTTAAGCACGATATTATTGCTTTTTTAACTAATGTTGCCGAATATGTCGGTGAAGATGCCAGATTTATTCATCAAGGAATGACTTCTTCTGACGTCGTTGATACTTGTCTTTGTGTTCAGCTTAAAAATGCTGCAAATATTCTTATTGAAGATTTAGATAGCCTTCTTGATGCTATAAAAATTCGAGCCTTTGAAACTAAAAATTTAGTTTGTATTGGCCGTTCTCACGGTATTCACGCTGAACCTGTTACTATCGGACTTAAGTTTGCTTCTTTTTATGCCGAATTTTTAAGAAATAAACAAAGACTTATTAACGCTAGA
>CAYWTE010000182.1:0-3059 GCA_964461145.1 uncultured Lactobacillales bacterium
CGAACCAAGACTAACGGAGTCAGAGTCCGCTGTTCTACCTTTAAACTATTCCCCAGTAAAAACTTCTCGCCTTTTAGCATACATATTTCTTTTTGTAAATTGGTTTTTTCACTTGTACTTAATTATAATATTGATTACCCTAGATAATTAATTTTAGTTCGTTTGTTTTTAATGCGGATAATTATAAAAATATGCAGGGATCATATAATAATGCTTAACTCGTCTAAATACCTTAAATCTTACTATTTAATAGCAACAATTTGTTCTTTTGTTTGGGCTGTGATTATATATTTTTATGTAAAAAATGCTGTGGCTGATATTTTTTCTTTATATCCTTCCGAATTCGGTGCTTTTTTAGGCGGGGTTTCCTTTCCCATTGCTGCAATATGGCTTGCTGCGGCTGTAGCAGAGCGTTCTAAGGCTTTCAAAAATGATGCTGAAGCTCTTAAAATTTATTTAAATTCCGTTGTTTCTAATCAAGATAATCAAACTATTCGCAATGTTAAAAATGTTGCAGATACTATTAGAGCTGCAACTAAAGAAATGCAAGATGCCGTTGATATGCTCGCAATGCAGGCAGATGTCGCTCAAAAAGAGCTTAAAAATCGTACAAAAGATTTTAAGGATATTAATAATATCATCGCAAAGGATACTTTGTCCGCCGTTAATCAAATTAGTTCTGAAATCGGGTATATGTTAGAAAAAACCGTTAATGTTTCTCAGGAAGCTAATTTGGTTGCTAAAGGTATTGAGGATAAATCTTCAGGGCTTGAAAATCTAATCGCAAATATTATTAAGGCTTTTGAGCTATTATTCCATAATGCTCAAGATAAGCTTGATAATCTTAAAAGAGTCAGTGCCGATATTAAAAAAGTTTCTGAAGAAAATACAAAAGTTATTAATGAACATATAATTCAAGTCGAAAAAACCGCAGATGCTTTTGAAAATAAAATCACTCAAGTTACAGGGAAACTTAAATCCGAAACTGATGATTTTGAAGTTTTATTTACCAGAACCTCTCAGAATACCGAAGATACTATTCTTAATTTTTCTGAGCAAAATATGGAACTTAGGGGAAATTTGAAAAATTATCAGGAGTTTTTTAGAGATATTATAGAAGATTTCGAATCTAAAAATGACAATATTAAGCAAATGTTTAATAATCAAAGTGAAAGTTTAAATTCTATTTCTGATAATGTTTTAAAGAGGTTTGAGCTTATTGAAGAAACTTTTGCAATGCAAATTAAAGAGCTTAATTCCGTTTCCGGCAGTGCTTTCCAGACAATAGAAAAAGTTGAAAATATTATTGATAATCAAATTAAAACTATGAAAAATGTTTCGCAAATCGCAAAAGATGAGGTTTCTGGCGTTTCGGACCTTATTGAAAGTAAAACGGATAAGCTGCAGCAAAACATAGAAGTTGTCGCTGCAAAAACAAAAGATGCAGCTTTAGATATTGCTAAATTCTCTGATGATTTAGGTAAAAATATTGAAGAAATTATCACTAAAATCGCAACTATTGGAGATACTACTAACGGCAATTTAAAAGAGCTGGCGTCAGTATCTTCTGATATTGCGGTTCAAGGTGAAAATATTAGGAATAATCTTAAAAAACAAATTAAAGAGCTTGCAGATACCAGCTCTTATCTTGTTTCTCACGCTAGAATGGGCGAGGCAGCTCTTAATCAGCAGCTTCGGCACATCGGCAGCTCGGCTTCCAGAATCGAAGAAGTTAAAGTTGAGCTTAAAAATCAAGTGGAAGAGCTTACAAAATCAGCTATGGTTATTGATAATGAAACTACTTCTGCAGTTAAAAAACTTAAAAGCGAAATTGAGGCTGTTGTTAATTATGCCGAAAGTGCTTGTAATAAGCTCGGCGGGGCGTCAGTTGAATTGGTTAAAAGTTCAGATGTATTGAAAAATGCCTCATTAGAAGCTTTGGAAAGTTCAGGAAAAGTTGATAAAATTATAAAAGTTCAATACGAATCTCTTAAAGATGCATCAAAGAAAATGGAAGATTATACTGTCAATATTGATACTATAATTAATAAACAAACCGCATTAGTTGATAATGTCGGAGCAAAAATGATTGAAAATGCCAGAAATTCACTGGAAATGGTTGAAAAACAAACATATTTAGCAAATTCATCTGCGGAAAAAGCAGCATCGGAAATTAATAATATTGTGTTGGCAATTTCAGAAAAAGCTGAAAATTTAGAGCTTCTTTTTAGGCGTCAGCACGAAGAACACCGTGAAGCAGCAGAAAAATTATCCGAACAAACAGGCAGAATAGTTTATGCTCTGCAACATAATTCAGCTAAGCTTGATAAAGATTCAGAAAGGGTTTTAACTAAAGTTTCTTCAATAGAAGAAATTCTTAATAAAAGTACCAGAGATTTAGTTACATTGTCAGAAAAATCAGTGCAAAGCATTGCAAAAGTTGCAGATTATATCGATACAAATAAAGAAAAATTAGGACTTGCCGTTAAAGAGGCTGAAAAAACTATGAATAATCTCGTTCAAACTATAATTGCGCAGGCTAATAACGTTAGTGTTGTTGTTGAAAGTTTCCATAATGAAATTGAGCAAAGTGCTAAAATGGTTGATGAAAAATCTGATAGTCTTAATATTATCGGGGAGAAACTGGCAGAGCGGGCTAATAATATCGGGGAAATATTAGAAAGGCAGTCAGGTATGCTCGAACACGCTTCAGAGCGGGCTTCCGTGCAGTCTCAGGTAATTATAAAATCTTTGGAAAAACAAGCAGAAGAATTAGCTGAAGTTGCAAATGTTGTTGCTACTCAAACCAGATTAGGTGAAAGTTCTATCGGTCAGCAGGCAAATTATCTAGAAGAAACTTCTACGGAGATGATTAAACGAATTAATAATATTAATGATGCCGTTAAAAAACAGGCTGAAGACTCACTGCAAAACTGCTCTAAGGTTATGTATCAATTAGAGGCGGTTAGTGAAAAATTAAAGCAAAAAACTGCTGATACGCAAAGAATAGTTGATTTATCTCTTAAACAAACCGGCGTGGCGACCCTTGATTTAGATGA
>CAYWTE010000183.1:0-2003 GCA_964461145.1 uncultured Lactobacillales bacterium
CCAAGAATATTAACGTTAAGAGGAGATTTGGTAGTTCCAATAACATAATCAGCCTTAGTTAAAGCAAAAATAACTGAAGTATTAACTGAAGCATGCGTCCCTTCCATAAGCGATGAACTAGCAGGATTAAAATATACATAAGAAGGGTCTTCCTTATCCCCTGCTGCTACTCCGGCAAAAGAGAAACCTTGCCCTTTAGTTGATTGCTCTCTTAAATTAAATGCCGCACTATTAGCTAAATTGCTGTATAACAACCCAAAAGCTGTAATAATAGTTAGTAAAGATACTTGTTTTTTCATTTTTATTTTTACCTTATCAAAAAATATTACTTAATATTTCAATGATAATATCGATAAACAAAGATGATAATTTTAGCAAATTACAGTTTTATGACATAGGATAATTTTTATATTATTTTTTAAGAATTGACATTTTATCCTAAAAGGACTAAATATGTTTACGGTGAAATTACATGGAAAAGAAAAGTATTTTGATAGTATTACTAATGCTTTTATTAGCTTTAGTATTATGCGTTTCAGGTTGCACAAACAAAATTATGCCAGAAACAGAAACATTTACTATTGAGAATAGTGATATTGTAGATATTTCATCAAAATATCAACATTCTCAAGGATTAACTTCTGGAAAAATTGAAATTCAATGTTATTTAAATGGAAAAGGCATTGTATTAATCAAAGAAGGTAATTTTAACCCTGAAGCAGCAAAAGAAGCTATATTACTTAATCAAAAGATTGATTTTTATAGCTGTCAAATCGAAAATAAAAAAATAGACGGGGTATATTTATTTGATAGTTTCTCTATCAACACCTCGTCTACTTTTTTAGATTTTTTTCCAAACAGTACCTTTAGAAGTATCCTCCAGAATAATTCCTCTTGCTGCTAAATCATTACGAATTGAATCAGCTGCAGTAAAATTTTTATTTTTCTTAAAATCAGCTCTTTTATTAATCATATCTTGAATTTGAGTTTCAGACAAATCAGAAGCTTCTGCCTTAAACCATTCATCAGGGTCTTTTTGTAAAATTCCTAATATTTCACCGGTTTTAATAAGCATCGTTTTAAGAGAAGCACGTTCATTATAATCGACAGCCTTATTTAAATTAGTGCAAATATTATAAAGAGCATTGATTGCTTTAGGAGTATTTAAATCATCAAGCAGAGCATTTAAGGCCTCCATAGAAGGTTTGCCGTTTTCATTAATTGTAATATCTTGATTAGTTCTTAATGCCTGATAAAATTTATCAAGCAGCAATTTTGCAGAACGAATTCCGGTTTCTTTCCAGTCTAGCGGCTGATGATAATGTGTTTGCATTAAATAAAATCTAATAACTTCACCATTGTATTTATTTAAAATATCCCTAATTGTAAAAAAATTACCTAAAGATTTTGACATTTTTTTACCATCAACCATTAAATGTCCGTTATGTATCCAATATTTTGCAAAACTGCAATCATAACCGCAAACGGATTGAGCTATTTCATTTTCATGATGAGGAAAAAGTAAATCAACCCCGCCGCCGTGAATATCAAAATTTCCGCCAAGATATTTAAAACTCATTGCCGAACATTCAATATGCCACCCCGGGCGGCCAAACCCCCAAGGGCTGTCCCACCCCGGTTGATTTCCATCAGATGGCTTCCATAAAACAAAATCACCGGCATTTCTTTTGTAACTTTCGACTTCAACTCTTGAGCCTGCAATTAATTCTTCTAAATTTTTATTAGCAAGCCTGCCGTATCCTTCAAATTTATTAATATCGAACAAAACGTGATTTTGTGATACATAAGCGAACCCTCTTTTTATCAAGTTTTGACAAAGTTCAATCATTTCATCAATATGCTCTGTCGCTCTAGGCTCATAATCGGGCTCTAAAACGTTTAATTCTGCAATATCATTATGGAACATATCTTCGGTTTGCTTGGTAATTTCATCAATTGAATGACCTGTCTCTAAGGCTTTATTGATAATTTTATCATCAACA
>CAYWTE010000183.1:2013-3049 GCA_964461145.1 uncultured Lactobacillales bacterium
AGCTTGAGTATATTCTTGAACTTTCTTCATACTCTTTTGGATATAGTTTTTTAAGCACTCGGTAAAGTAAATCAAGAACCACAATAGGCCTAGCATTACCGATATGTGCCCTGTCATAAACCGTGGGCCCGCAAACATACATTCTAACACAAGTATTATCAACGGGGATAAATTCTTCTTTTTTATTATTAAGAGTATTTGTTAAATATAGCTTCAAATACTTTTTTCTCCTTTTAATCTGGCTATAATAATATCTCTTTTAAACAAAGGCAATATTTTACTCATTTCAGGGCCGTGTTCAGCACCTGTTAACGCTAACCTTAAAGGCATAAACAAGTCTTTTCCTTTAACTCCTGTATTTTCTTTAATATTATTAGTCCAGATTTTCCAAGTATTTTCATCAATATCTTTTGGCAGAAACGATGCTGCTTTTTGTAAAAATTCTAAATTACTAGTATCACTTTCAAAATTACCGTTAAATATTCTATCATACCAAATAAGAGCATCTTCGACTCTTTCTAAATTAGGTTTAACAATTTCCCAGAAATTGAGAGTTATATTATCATTCAGGCGTTTTTTAACATCATTAAAATCCATATTATGAATAACTCGCAGATTAAAATGTTCTAATTCATTCACATCAAATTTTGGCTGCGAACGTCCGAAACCTGATATATCAAAATCAACAGCAGCTTCTTGTAAATTTTTATAAGGTTCTTTAACTGGATTAGCAGTTCCTAAAGTTGCAATTAAAGTATTAATCGCCATAGGCTCAATGCCTTGTTTTTTCATTTCCCCGATTGAAAGAGAACCTAAGCGTTTTGAAAGTTTTCCGTCCATACCTGTAATCAGTGGGAAATGACCGAAAATCGGAGCCTTACCGCCTATTGCATTAAACATCTGAATTTGTACTGCAGCATTAGTAATGTGGTCTTCACCTCTAATAATATGCGTTATATTATAATCTAAATCATCAATAACTGAAGGCAGCATATAAAGCAGTGAGCCGTCTTCACGGATTATAATCGGATCGCTC
>CAYWTE010000184.1:0-3043 GCA_964461145.1 uncultured Lactobacillales bacterium
AAGGATTTCGCCAACTGAAATTTATGAAGCTGATGAGAGCTTTTCTACCGGAACTGCAGGCGAAATTGTTTTTGTTAATAAAATTAATGATAAAGATTATAAAGCTACAAAAATAACAAATAAATTACAAAAGTCTTTTAGAGATTTTGTTAATTTATAATAGGTTTCTATTAAAATTTGCGGTTGTATAACTCTTTACGTTTTTACCTTTTAAAAAGTTATCAATTAATTCCCCTATTTCCTCAGGGGTATAGCTTCTTAATGCAAAATCAAGCCGATAAAATGCAGGCGGCGTTTTTAATTTATTTATTTCAGAAATTAAGCTTAAAGGTTTTTCGGTAAGAATAAAATTCCGATGATTTTTTATAACTTTATTATCTTTGTTTTTACAAGAATCACAGTTGCCTAAACAATTTTCGCTTATAAAAAGAGGGGTGTCTTGATACACTATTAAGGCTAAGGTGTAGGGGTATATTTGACTTAATTCTTCTATCGTTGCTTGTGAGCTTTCCGGCGAAAGGGTTATTCTTGAGCAGCCTATTTTTGATAATTGAGCTATTGCTTCAGGGTTAAATGCTGAAAAAGAGTAATCTGCCGTTATGTCTTTTATATTTTCATTATTTAAAGCTTCAAATCCCCATAAATTTGCGACTTCAAATTTGTTAAATCCTTGTTCTTTAAGCTTTTTTATATTATTTTTTATTTTTGGCAGCTCTTTGTTCAGTGCTATTATTGGAAGGCTTATTCTTGTTTTATTTTTTATGCTTTCCGGCAAATTATTAAAATCGCAATCAATGTCCATTAATATTTCATAAAAATTATCAAGTGTATCTTTACTTAGCTCTTTTATATATTCTTCATTATCAATTTTTAGCAGCCATTTTGGAGTGTTTTTAACATCATTTTTATGTGCAAATTTTATATTTTGTATTTCTTTTTTGTTTACTGTTATGAATTCTTCCGCTTTCGCATATATTTTTCTTCTAAGCTCATTTAAATGCGAAACAGGAACAAAAAAGCCTTCGTTTTTGTAATCAAGACAAGATAATTTTAATATGGTATCTCCGGTTTTATCAAAAACATTTTTGGTATTTTCCTGCATTTTGCCGAAATCTTTTAATTTGGTTCCTATTACCGGAAAAGTTTCTTTAAAACTTTTGCCGTTGATTTTAACTCCGGCAGAAATGGAATTTTTATTTATTGTTACAAAAACTTCTATCGGGTAGCGATGCTTGTATTCCCAAGGTTTTGGTGTTTTATAGGGATAAGCTTTCTTTATATCAATGCTTGAGCTAGCATAAATCTTTGCGCCGATGTTAACTTTTGGAGATTCTTTGGGCAATTCTACTTCCACTATTTCTCCTGAATTAACAGAAAAAACGTTTTGGCTGTTAACTCTTAATTTTTGTGCTGAAAAACCAAAAGGAGAATTATTATCTGTGGCACTAACTTGTAATCCGTCATATTTTTCAAAGGGATACCTTGTTTTAAATATTATTTTATTTCCTGATATAGCTATGATTTTCCCTGTTTCTAACCCTATTGCGCCTGTAACGTTTTGAGAAATAACATCTTTATTCTTTTGTGTCGCAAAATGAAGTTTCGTTAAAGGACGGGCAAAAATTCGCTGAATATTATCTAAGCAGCCAGTGGTTTCTCTATTATCTAATATCCTTCTGTAATAATCGGTTACAGCGCAAACGTATAATGGTGATTTTTTGCGGCCTTCTATCTTTAATGATGAAACTCCTGCCTCTTTTAACTTTAGAATATCTTCTTTTAAGGCTAAATCTTTCATTGAATAAGGGTGTGAATTATTAAAACTATGACGGCAGGGGTAAGTGCATAATCCTCGATTCGCGCTTTTGCCACTTATAAATGAAGAATATAAGCATTGTCCAGAATATGAATAACATAAAGAGCCGTGAATAAAAACTTCTGTTTCAAGGGTGGTATTATTTGTTATGTAATTAATGTCATCAAAACTTAACTCTCTGGCTAAAATTACCCTTGAGAATCCTAAATCTTCTAAATATTTAACTCCGTCAAGGTTGTGAATTGTCATTTGCGTGCTGGCGTGAAGAGATAATTTTGGGAAATACTGTTTTATTATTTTACTTACGCCTAAATCTTGGACAATTACTCCATCAACATTATATTCCTCGGCTTTGGCTATATTTTTTATTAAATCATTTATTTCTTGCGTTAAAATTACAGTATTTATTGCAATATAAACTTTTCTTCCCATAGTGTGAGCGTAGGCGGTGAATTGGTTTAGTTCATCATTTTCAAAGTTAACGGCATTGGCTCTGGCAGAATAATCTTTTAGACCTAAGTAAATCGCATTCGCCCCATAATGAATAGCCCCGCAGCCTGATTTGAAATCTCCGGCAGGAGAAAGAAGCTCTATCGCTTTTATTGTTTCTTTTTTTTGGGGCATAAGAAGATTCTTTCTTTAATTTAACTTAATGACTATAAATTTTTATTAAAAACCATTTTAAGTTGTCTTTTTAATGATAAAAAGAGCTCTTGTCAATAAAAAAACAAGAGCTCCGTTTTTAAGAAAATTTATTATTTTTTCTTAGGTGCAGGTTTTTTCTTTGTATCAGCCATCTTAGCTTCCTTTTCATAAATTAATATGAATTCGAGTTAAAAACTTAACAATAACTTTTGTAATCGCAGTAGTTATCTCTTATTAAAATAGCTAATGGGGTGATAACAGATTTACTAATTATTGTCCCCTTGTTTTTAATTATTAAGATAAGCTATTTTTATCTTAATAGCTGAATTATATATCTTTTATTTTTTAAAAATCAATATAGATTTTATTTCTTTCAACTATTTTGTTTATTAAAATTTTCTTGAAAGAATATTTTTTTTCTGTTACCCCTTTTTTATGAATAAAATCCTTAATAAAAAAGTAATAGTCGGGCTTAGCGGCGGAGTTGATTCTTCAGTTTGTGCTATGCTTTTAGCTGATGCAGGATACAATGTTGTCGGGGTTAATATGTCTATTTATGACAAAAATAATCCGCAATCAAAG
>CAYWTE010000185.1:0-3038 GCA_964461145.1 uncultured Lactobacillales bacterium
CGAATTTCCCCTCCAACGGAAGAGCTTAAAAAAGCTGTTCTAAAAGAGGCGGTTTTCGGTGATAAGATATCTCAAGATTATGCGAATTATTTTGCTTATCTTGGAGTAATGGTTCCGGAAGGGGTAAAAGTGAAAAGGAATGCATAAAATTCCTAACTAACTTTCCCCTTTTTTATTTTAAAAAATAGACTAATAAAAAAATGTTTGACTATTTTTGGTCTATATGCTATTAATTTTCCTCGTAAAGATAAACATTTATACATAATATTTTTTTAAGGCTGTTATTTTAAAGCGCTAAAATTAATAGCGCCGGCGATTATGTTTTATGTTTGCCTTTATCGGAGGACATAAAAATGCAAGTTATAAGACCAAAATGGAATGTAGAAATTCCGGAAGAAATCTTCTTTAGAAAAGAAGTCCTTCCGAACAAAAGAACACTTTTTGCTGAGAAAAAAGGCAGAGCCCGCTCTTTCCGCATAACAGATGAAAATCAAGATTTGTTGATTTTGATTTTTACAAACGGGACAAAAAAAGCAAAAATAACGTATCTAAAAAAAGGTACAATTTTTTCTGCTTATGAAAGAAGGGTTATTCAAGGGTTATTCAAGGGCTTTTCCCTAAGATTAACCCTTTTTAATTTTAAATAAAATTAAATCTTTTTATCCCCATAAACTTTTAAATCTTGCTATCAAGAAAGATAGACATTAAATATAAGAAGAATAAAAGATAAAAAACTTATATAAACTAGGAGAAGTAAATAAGTGCCCGTAAAGAAAGATAACAATAAAGAAGAGCAAAACAAGATATATCCGGTGCTTCCGTTAAGGGATATTGTAGTTTTCCCGCGAATGATAGTACCTCTTTTTGTAGGAAGGTTAAAATCAGTCAATGCGCTTTACGAAGTTATAGATACGAATAAAGAGATATTATTGGTAACCCAGCGAGATGCCGATATAGAAAATCCTATACCTAATGATTTATATAAAATAGGAATGTTATGCCAAATATTGCAGCTTTTAAAACTTCCTGACGGCACGGTAAAGGTTTTAGTAGAAGGTTATAAAAGGGTAAAAGTTACTAATTTTATAGATAGCAACGATTTTATCCAAGGCGTAATCACTAATTATATAGATGAGCCTGTAAAAAAGAATGAAACTGAAGCTTTAATGAGAACGGTGTTAGACCGTTTTGAACAATATGTAAAATTGAACAAAAAAATTCCGCCGGAGATATTAGTAACGATAAATCAAATAGATGAAGCCTCAAAATTAGCAGACACAATCAGCCTTCATTTAAATTTAAAGATAAAAGATAAGCAAGAACTGTTAGAAACGACAAATATTCTAAAGCGTTTAGAAAAAGTTTATTCTTTTATGGAATCGGAAATCAGCGTTCTTCAAGTAGAAAAAAAGATAAAACGTCGCGTTAAAAAGCAAATGGAAAAATCGCAAAAGGAGTATTATTTGAACGAGCAGCTCAAAGCGATTCAAAAAGAATTAGGGGAAGAAGACGAGCATTCGGAACTTGATGAATATAAAACCAAGATAAACAAAGCAAAATTAACAAAAGAGGCAAAAGAAAAAGCCCAAAGTGAGCTGAAAAAATTAAAGCAAATGTCGGCAATGTCAGCTGAAGCAACGGTTATAAGGAATTATTTAGATTGGGTTCTTGATATTCCTTGGCATAAAAGGTCTAACGTTAATAAAGATTTAATACAGGCACAAAAGATATTAGATGAAGACCATTACGGCTTAGAAAAAGTTAAAGAAAGAATTTTAGAGTACCTTGCCGTTCAAAGTAAATTAAACAAAGTTAAAGGCCCTATATTATGTTTAATTGGCCCGCCGGGTGTCGGCAAAACCTCATTAGGCCGCTCAATCGCCAGAGCAACAGGCCGTAATTTTGTTAAAGCATCACTTGGCGGAATGAGAGATGAAGCCGAAATTAGGGGTCATAGAAGGACTTATATTGGCTCAATGCCGGGTAAAATTATTCAGGAAATGAAAAAAGCAGCGACGACGAATCCTTTATTTTTACTTGATGAGATAGATAAAATAGGCAACGATTGGCGTGGCGACCCTTCATCAGCATTATTAGAAGTCTTAGACCCTGAGCAAAATTCAAAATTTAACGATAATTATATGGAGTTAGATTACGATTTATCAGAAGTAATGTTTGTAACGACTGCAAATTCTTTGGATATGCCTCGCCCATTACTTGATAGGCTTGAGATAATAAGGCTTTCAGGTTATACGGAAGATGAAAAAGTAGAAATAGCAAAAAGGCATTTAATTCCCAAGCAAATGAAAGAAAATGGATTAAATGATAAAGAGTTTTCTTTAGATACATTAGCAGTCAGGGATATAATAAGGTATTACACTCGAGAAGCTGGAGTTAGAAGTTTAGAGCGTGAAATATCAAAAGTATGCCGTAAAAGTGTAAAAGAGCTTTTAATCAATAAAGAATTAAAGACAGTAAAAGTTTTGCAAAAAGATTTAGAAAAGCTTTTAGGTGTGCAAAAATTTAAATACGGACTAGTTGAAACAAAAGATAATGTAGGGGTAGTAACGGGCTTAGCTTGGACAGAAACCGGTGGGGATATACTTTCCATTGAATCGGTAACAATGCCTGGGCACGGCAAATTTATATTAACCGGCCAGCTTGGCGATGTAATGAAAGAATCAATATCAGCTGCACATTCATTTGTTCGCTCGAGGGCAATAACTTATGGGATTAAGACGGCTCTTTTTGATAAACTAGATATGCACGTTCACGTTCCTGAAGGCGCAACGCCAAAAGACGGTCCTTCAGCAGGGGTTGCAATGTGTACTGCGATAGTTTCAAGCTTAACAGGAATTCCGGTTAGAAAAGATGTTGCAATGACAGGTGAAATAACGTTAAGGGGTAATGTTTTGGCGATTGGCGGACTAAAAGAAAAGCTTTTGGCGGCATTAAGAGGTGGAATAAAAACGGTTTTAGTTCCTGAAGAGAATCGAAAAGACGTTATAGAAATCCCACAAAATGTAAAAGAAGGTTTA
>CAYWTE010000186.1:0-3036 GCA_964461145.1 uncultured Lactobacillales bacterium
GCAGGAAAGTTCATTTCTTCAAAAAACTTTTGCCAATAAAGTTGATTTTGATTTAATTGTTTGTTTGTTGTCATTATTCTTCAACCCAAGTCCACTCTTCGTCTTCATTTAGTTTATCTTCTTGTTTTTTATTTTCAAGAGCAGATTTTACATCATAAGGTTTTTGGACAGGTCTTCTTGCTACAACCCATTCTGGGACAGGTTTGGCCGTTGGGATTTGTGATAATTTAAGCATCTTCGGGTCTAAGTAATATCTTGGAGAATCTGCCATTATCGGACGGTTTAAAAATCCTTGGAAAAGAACAACTTGTTTCATCGCATTTAAGGCTAAAAAGTCAACAGCACAAAGAACATCAGAACCTTGAAGGCTATATCCTACTTTTTTCTTAAAAGGATTATTGTTAGCAAAAAGACCTATTTCTTCATCCCAGCTATATGATTTAATGGTCATTGTGCCTATCATTTTTGCAAATCTTCCGGCAGTATTCTCATTATTTTGCGGCAGAATGATTTTTGCTGCTGTTGTGGAAATTATGGTTTCCATCGCTTCAGGGCCATACTTACCTGATATTTGCCCTAAATCTTGGCCGATTAAAAGATATGATATTTTTTGCCCACGACCAACGGCAGGACCGTCAATTACTGCGCCTAATCTTGGCATCTGAGGGAACTCGTCTAACACAAAAAGGACAGGGAAAGGGCCCATTTTGCCGTCAACACGATGAACGTTGTTTGGAGGATTAGATATTAAGTAAGTTGACATTAATTCAATGAAAATTCCGGTGATTAATGAAAGAGCTGCTGCATCTGATTGATTTACTGATATGTATACCGAAACTGCTTTATATTCATCGGAGCCCGGTTCTTTCATTCCTCGCAAATCTTTAAATTTAAAATCGCTCGATTTTGTTCGGTTTTTAACGGCAGAGTTTTTGAAAATTGCAATGCCGGTTAAGCCCGTTGATAAAATAGAACCCCTTTCTTTATCAGGAGTCGCACCTAATTGGCTTAATTCAACAACGGCTCTTTGAGAATAATTATAGCGGCGGCATTCTTCAACTGCTTTTTCTAATAAATCTTTCATTGGGTCAGCAAGAACTGCCATTTGGTCGCCTTCTTCCTGCCTTCTTCTGATTTCGTGAGCTTGTTCCATTTGAGCTTCGGTCAGCCAGTCTAATATCATTGAAAGGCAAGGTTCTCTACCTTTCCATGCATTTGGAAGCAAGTCCCAAGTGCCTATCGGGCAAAAAGTATCCAGCGTTAAAGTGTTTTTTCGTAATTCTTGAAGAGCTTCAACTGCTTCAGGTATCGGCATATGCAAGTAATATTCTTCCAGTTCTAATCTGTCATCTCGAGTTAAGCTTTCCGTTACTATTTTTTCTAGAAAATAATCATTACGAATGGCTTTTTCGCACTTGCAGCATAGAAAATGCATAAAGCCGGCTAAGGCAGCACGGCCGGTTTTTGACCAGTGAGGGTCGGCTCCTCCTGTTGGTTCTTCAACAAGAACATTTACCATCGCATCAATATACATATCACGTTCAGGGCCTTCAGGAGGCAGGGCTGTCGGAGATAATGGATTCCAGCAAGGATAATATATTCCTTCTTTAGGGTTGTCATCAGCTGCCCAATTTATTATAAATACAGGGCCTTGAGTTGCTCTGAAACCGCTTGTTAAATAACAAAGTTCAGGTTTCGGGTCATTTACTATAATACTGATATTTTCTGAATGAAAAATGGTGGGCACAACAATGGCTACGGTTTTACCGGTTCCTGGAGGAGCACAGGCTAAAACTGATAATGTTTCCGGTAATCTTAAAAATTTACCTTTAAATTTTCCTAAAACTATTATAAACCCGTTAAAAAGCTTCATCGCTTTAATATCTCGACTAAAGGCAAGCCTTCCGCCGCCGCCGATTGTTGATTCAAAGCCAAAAGGATTAGTTATTATTCCTCCGAAGATAATAATTATCATAACTATTAATGGAATATAGGGAATATAATAATAAAAAGGAACTGTTTTTGACCAAACTATTTTAAACCAGCTCCAATATTGATCAAAAATATAAGCAGGGTTGTTGAAAAACTTGATAAAAACAGCCGTAGCTCTATTTACTGAAGCTTTCGAAAAGCCGTTGTCAATAATGTAAACTAAAGGAAGCGATATTAATAATAATACAATAAAAGACAAAAATGCTATGGCAAACGTTGTCGTTACCCAATTAACTGCCTGTTTTCGTTCACCCCACTGCGGGTCTTCTCTAACTGCCATTTTTAGTTAAATCCCTATTGCAAAAAAAATTATAACAATATAATGTAAGGGATATTTAGTTAAAAAACGATAAATTCAAGGACTTAAATTATGGAAATTAATGAACATATTCAATCAAGATTAAATAAATTACAAGAATTAGAAAAAAAAGGGATTAATCCTTATCCGCATAATTATAAAGTTACAGCTTTTGCTAAGGAGTTAATGGAAAAATACGAAAGCTTACCTAATGATACTCTTACTGAAGATGTTGTTAAAATCGCAGGAAGAATAAAGGCTAACAGAAATTCGGGTATGTTCTTAGATGTTTATGATAAAACAGGCAAAATTCAAGTTTATTGTCACGAGCCTTTTTTAAGTAAAAGTGCAGAAGAAATTCTCCCTTTGCTTGATATCGGCGATATTGTTGGTGTTCAAGGTGTGGTTAGAAGGACAAAAAGAGGCGAACTTTCTGTTGCGGCTAACGAAATTATTATTTTATCTAAAGCTCTTCGTCCGCTGCCTGAGAAATTTCACGGCCTTACTGATGTTGAACTTAGGTATCGTCAAAGATATGTTGATTTAATAATGAATGAAGAAAGCCGAAACGTTATTAAAACCAGAGCTAAAATTATAAAATTTATTAGAAACTTTTTTAATAATAAAGAATTTATGGAAGTTGAAACTCCTATGCTCCACCCAATATCAGGCGGGGCAAATGCTAAGCCTTTCATTACTCATCATAATGCTTTGGATATGGATTTATATTTGAGAATTGCTCCTGA
>CAYWTE010000187.1:0-3014 GCA_964461145.1 uncultured Lactobacillales bacterium
TCCTTTTTGTGTAGCACATCTTTTTATTTAGCTGGAATGAATATATTTGATGCAATATGTCATATGATGAGCTGTGTTTCAACGGCAGGTTTTGCCAATTATGACGCCTCTTTCGGACATTTTGAATCAAAACCGCTCATTCAATGGGTAGCATCATTTTTTATGTTAACAAGCTCTCTGCCTTTGGTAATTTATCTTTTTATCTACTTAGGCAAATGGCAGAAAATCAAAGAAGACGGGCAAACGAAACATTTTTTAAGTATGATTTTTATTTTTTGTTTAAGCATAACGCTTTATGTTTATTTTAAGGGAGGCGAGAGTAATTTTGAAAGTTCACTGAGGAAGTCGGTTTTTATGGTAATCACCATATTTTCATCAACAGGATACACAATTAATGATTATCAACTATGGGGGAATATTTTCCAGCCTTTAGTTTTAGTGATGATGGCGATAGGCGGGTGTTCAGGTTCAACAGCAGGTGGAATAAAATTTTTTAGGATAAAAATATTATTTTTATGTATTTTGAGTTATTTTAAGAAGATATCAGACCCTAACCGAGTAGTAATCTTAAAATATGCCGATAGGAACATTCAAGAAAATGAAGTTTTGGGGATTTTAGTTTATATGGCGCTATTTATGATAAGTTTAGTAATTTTAATGCTAATCTTATCATTAAGCGGGCTAGACAGCATAACCAGCATTTCTGGAGTAATAACGTGTTTGGGTAACTATGGCCCCGGATTAGGCGATATAATAGGACCTTCAGGGAATTTTATAAAAATACCGGATATAGCAAAATGGTCATTATCATTAGCAATGATTTTAGGCCGTTTAGAATTAGTAACGGTATTCGTTTTGTTTTCACCTAATACTTGGAAGAGTTAAGAATTATCAAGAGAAAATTTTAAGAATTTTTTAGCAGCAATAGCTCGGTGAGAATATTTTTGTTTTTCATCTAAAATCATTTGTGCAAAGGTTTTATTTTCACCTTGAGGGATAAAGAAAGGATCATATCCAAACCCCATATCTCCTTTTGAAGGGTGAACAAGATAGCCATTTACAACGCCGTCAAAGAGCATTTCTTTACCATCAGACATAATAAAAGCAATAACGGCTTTAAATCGGGCTTTCATATTTAAAGGATTTTTGCTTTCTTTTATTAACTGAAAAATTTTAGCCATAGCATTTTCAAAACCGCCGCAATCTTCAGCAAAACGAGCTGAATAAATTCCGGGGAAGCCTTTTAATTCATCTACTTCTAAACCGGAATCATCAGCAATAACGGCTAGCCCTGTTTTATCAAAAGCGTTTTTTGCTTTAATTAAAGCGTTTTCAGCAAAAGAGCTTCCGTTTTCAACAACGTCTTTAAGAATTTCATCACTACTTAAAATAATATTTAGATTAAAGTCTTCAAATAGAGCTTGAAACTCACGAAGCTTACCTTTATTAGAGGTTGCAAGCAGTAACTTGTTATCTTTAAAGGGCGAAAGCATAAGATTATTTATCTAAATTTAAAGCGGCACGCTGAATTTTAGTAAGCTCTGAAATCCCTTTTTTAGCTAATTCAAGAAGTTTTTCAAATTCGCCTTCTTTTATCGGTCTATCTTCGCCTGTACTTTGAATTTCAACGATATCACCGGTATTAGTGAGCACAAAATTAGCATCTGCCTCCGCATTAGAATCTTCTTCATAATCTAAATCAAGCAAAGGCACGCCTTTGTATATCCCGCAAGAAACGGCAGCAACGGTTTCTTTAATGGGGTTTTTAGCTAGCAATCCTTTTTTCTCAAGGGTTTCTAAAGCCTGATATAAAGCAACAAAACCGCCGGTAACGGAAGCGGTTCTGGTTCCTCCGTCAGCCTGAATAACATCGCAGTCAATTTTAATGCAAAATTCATTTAGTCCGTTTAAATTGATAGTAGAGCGAAGCGCTCTGCCGATTAATCTTTGAATTTCTTGAGTTCTGCCACTTTGACCTCTTTTAGCCTCTCTATTCATTCTGTCGCCGGTAGCTCTGGGTAGCATACCGTATTCAGCGGTAATCCAACCCTTTCCGGCAAGAGAGCAGCCGGCCTCTTCTTTAAGCCAAGCAGGGAGTTTTTTCTCAACCGTAGCAGTACAAATAACGTGAGTATCACCGAATTTGACCAGACAAGAGCCCTCAGCATATTTATTAACATTAGTTTCAATTACAACTTTTCTTAATTCATCATTTTTGCGTCCTGAAAGTCTCATAAACATCTCCCTTAAGATTAAAATTTCAGGCCTTATAATACGGATATTTTATTTTACTGCAATCATTTTTTAATTTTTTTATCAAAGCGTATTGACTAATCATATTTAGCTAACTAAATTTAAGCAAAATAAGGGAGCACTAAAAGATATGAAAGAGAAACACATTAAAGTGAAAAAAGAACAAGAAGAATCACAAAAACCAGAAAACGAGCAGGAAAAGATTATAGAAGAACTAAAGCTCGAAACTGCGAAGTATAAAGATGAATTCTTAAGAGCTCACGCTGAAATGGAAAATTTAAGAAAACGTCAAGCTCAAGAATTAGTAAAAAATAGCAAATACGCAATTTCTTCTTTTGCCAAAGACGTAGTATCTGCTGCGGATAATTTAAACAGAGCTCTTCAAATAGTATCTGAAGAAGATAAACAAAAGCTGCCCGACAATGCTAAAAGTTTAATCCAAGGCATAGAAATGACGGAAAGAGAGCTGCAAAATATTTTAAGCAAGAACGGAGTTAAGAAAATCTCGGGGCTAGGTGAGATTTTTAATCCTAATTTTCATCAAGTAATTCAAGAAGTAGAAGACAAAACAAAGCCTTCAGGAACGATAATTCAAGAATTGCAGTCAGGCTATATAATTAACGATCGAATTTTAAGGGAGGCAATGGTAGTTGTTACCAAAGGCGGGGCAAAAACCTCTTGAGCCAAAAGAAAATATTAATAGACCTGTATTACGAAACTCCTTTTTAAGGGATAGCTGCGAGGAGTGCGAAACAGAAAAA
>CAYWTE010000188.1:0-2948 GCA_964461145.1 uncultured Lactobacillales bacterium
TTCCCTGAGCCGATTTTGCAACATCTTATTTCGCTTAATCGAAGGTCAGGGCTAGTTTTATGGGGTGGAGCCACAGGTTCTGGGAAAACCACAGCAATTTCTTGTCTTTTGAAAAAATATTTAGAGCGGGAAGGCGGGTTTGCTTATACCATTGAAGACCCTCCCGAATTGCCGCTTGATGGCGTTTATGCTTCTAAAAGAGGCGGACTAGGCCTTTGTAAACAAACTGAACCGCCTTCAGAAGATTGGGGATATGCCCTTAAATCCGCCTTACGCTCCAGGCCTTATTATATTATGGTTGGTGAAATTAGAACTCCGGATACGGCTTCTCAGGTTTTAAGGGCGGCAACGTCAGGGCACTTGGTGCTCTCTACTATTCACGCTAACAGCGTTGAAGATGCTATCAGCTCTACTATTAAATATGCAGCAGCAGGGGATATGAGTGAAGAGCTTGCTTATTCCTTGTTTTCCAGAGGGATTTTAGCCGTATTTAATCAAAAATTAGTGGGAGAGCCAAAACCAAGACCAGAGCTTGGCTTTGTTTTTGCTAATCCTGATTCTTATAAGGGAGATCAGGTCAGGGCGGTTATTAAATCCGGCTCTCTTAATCTTGCTACCGTTATGGAAGCTCAAGCGATTAAGCTGTTTAAAGGAGATGCTATTTTTGATAATGGTAATTCTTAAAAATGGCAGATAATATTAGACCTCATTCGAAATTCCTTTCTAAGGGCATATGTATCGTCGTTTACGGTACTCGAAACTCACGTATATCTATATACGCTAGGGTTTCTCTGTTCCGCACTCCTCACATCTATCCCTTATAAAAGAGTTTCGAATGAGGTCTAATAGAGTCTATATTAATCAGCCGATTTTACTTAATCAAATAATTATAGTTGATGAGAAAATAAAGCATTATTTGTGTAATGTTATGCGCAAGAAAATCGGCGACAAAATCAATATTTTTAATGGAAATGACGGAGAGTTTGAAGCTGAAATTTTAAGCGTAAATAAAAAAAATATTCAAATAATTCCTAGAAAATTAATAAAAAAAACGGAGTCGCTGCCGGATATTTTTCTTGTGCAAGCGGCAATTAAAAGATTTGATTTTGTGGTTGAAAAGGCAACAGAAATCGGTGTTAGTAAAATTTTCCCCGTGATTACTTCTAGAACCTCTGTTAAAAATATTAATAATGAAAGGCTTAATTTAATTGCAAAAGAAGCTGCAGAACAGTCGGAAGCTTTAGATGTTCCTCTTGTGGAATCTTTACAAAAGCTAGAAAAGCTTTTAGAAACTTGGGATAAAAACCGTAAATTATTTTGCTGCTTTGAGAGAAATAATGAGCATAATGCTATAATAAAAATGGCAGGTTATTTTAAAGCTTTTGGTGAAAATGCTGCGTGCGGAGTGCTTATCGGGCCGGAAGGGGGCTTTTCTGAAGCAGAAATGCAGTTTTTGAGAAAATTAGATTTCGTTTGTGAAATTAATTTAGGAGAAAAAATTCTTAGGGCAGAAACAGCCGCAATAGCTGCTTTATCCTTGCTTTCAGCGTGCAGAAAAGCTAGGATTTAATTTTTTGCTTGAAATTTGTTAACTTTTAGTGTATAAACCTTCAACTATGAAAAAAATAAAAATTGCTCCTAGCATCTTGGCTGCGGATTTTTCTAAGCTCGGAGATGCAGTTCGTGAAGTTTCACAGGCAGGAGCCGACTATATCCATCTTGACATTATGGATGGTCATTTTGTTCCTAACATTACTTTCGGTGCCGGCGTGGTTAAGGCTTTAAGGTCTTTTTCCGATAAGCCGTTTGATGCCCATTTAATGATTAGTAATCCTGATAATTATATTAAAGATTTTGCAGAAGCCGGTGCAGATATTATTTCTGTGCATCCTGAAGTTCTGCCACATCTAGATAGAACTTTATCTTTAATTAAGTCTTTTGGCGTTAGGGCGGGGGTTGCTCTTAATCCTTCAACTCCTGAAGAAACTATTAAATACGTTTTAGATAAAATCGATTTAATCTTGATTATGTCCGTAAATCCTGGATTCGGAGGACAGACTTTCATTGAAGAAAGCTTGATTAAAATTGCTGCTGTTAAAAATATGATAAAAAATAAAAATATCGAAATTGAAGTAGACGGCGGAATTAATTCTCTAACTGCAAAAAAATGTATTGCTGCCGAGGCGGACGTTCTAGTCGCCGGAAGTGCTGTGTTTAACAAAAATTCTAATTATTCTTTGCAACAAAATATTGAGGCTTTAAGATAAAATGGTTAAAATTTTAATAGCAGAAGATGAAGCTGCAATAGTTACGCTTTTAAAATATAATCTTGAAAAAGAAGGTTTTGAGCTTATTTTGGCTGAAGACGGGCAAAAAGCCGTTGAAATTCTTAAAAATAATCATTTCGATTTGGCAATATTAGATTGGATGATGCCAAAGCTAGATGGCTTGCAGGTTTGTGAGTTTATTAGGCAAAATGATGCTACTGTCGATCTTCCCGTTATTATGCTTACTGCAAGAGGCGAAGAGGCTGATAAGGTTATGGGACTTTCTATTGGGGCTGATGATTATATTACAAAACCTTTTTCGGTTGCGGAACTAATCGCTAGAATTAAAGCCGTGCTTAGAAGAATTAAGCCGATCGAAGAAAAAGGAACATTATCTTTCGCAGATATTTTAATCGATTTGGAAATTCATAAAGTTTCTAGAAATGACAGGATTATTCATTTAGGGCCAACAGAATTCAGATTGCTTAAATTCTTAATGGAAAATCCGCATACGGTTTTTTCTAGAGAAGATTTATTATCAAAAGTTTGGGGTGAAAATATTTATGTTGAGCCTAGAACTGTTGATGTTCATATCAGAAGGCTTAGAAAAGCTCTTAATCTTTCCGGCGAAAAGGACCTAATTAGAACAATTAGGGCGTATGGCTACTCTTTAGATGACAA
>CAYWTE010000189.1:0-2942 GCA_964461145.1 uncultured Lactobacillales bacterium
GCCCGGGCATTGCAAAAATAAGGGGAATTCAATCGGGAAACGTTCAGTCATTAACCGTAGATGACGCAGTTGCAATCGGGAAATTAAGCGTAATTGAAATCTCTAGCTATTATAAAAACGTCTCGGCACAAGCAGTTTACAATAAAAATAATACAAATGCGACAATATACGGTATACCTTCAAATTATTTTGCAGTTCAAAATTTAGAGCTTATTGACGGAGAGGTGTTTAAAGATAGAGAAGATCGATTAGGAGGAGCCCTAGCGATAATTGGAAGCAATATAAAAGATGAACTTTTTCTAGAAGGAAATGAGGTTTTAGGTCGAATAATAAGAATAAATAATTCGCCTTTTAAGATAGTCGGCATTTTAAAAGCAAAAGGCTCAGGTTTCGGACCAAAAAGCGTGGACGATCAAATATTTATTCCGATAAAAGAATTTGAAAGGAAGATTAGCGGCTCAAAGTTTCAAAAAAGCGTAGATGGAATATCATTAAAAGTAAAAGATGAAAAATATTTAACCTACGCACAAGAAAAAGTTACACAAATACTGCAAACTCGCCATAAATCAAAAGAAGGTGATGACGATTTTCGGGTTATGAATTTAACGGAATTAAAAGATACGGTGGAAAATACAACCAAGATGTTCACAATATTATTAGCATCAATTGCGTCGATATCATTGATTGTCGGCAGCATTGGCATAATGAATATGATGCTGGTATCTGTAACAGAGCGAACAAGGGAAATAGGTTTAAGAAAAGCTATCGGGGCAAAAGAAAAAACGATAATGCTGCAATTTTTATTTGAGGCTCTTTTAATATCATTTATAGGCAGTATGATAGGCTTAATAACAGGGATAATAATATCGCAAATTATACAAATTTTTTTAGAAATGCGTCTACCTATAAGCATTTTTTCTGTCTTTCTTTCGATAATAGTTTCAATATTTGTTGGTGTCTGCTCGGGGTTATTTCCGGCGATCAAAGCAGCCAAATTAAATCCGATAGATTCATTAAGATATGAGTAAAGATTCTTATTGATTTTTTTATAAAAATTTGTCATTGTCATAAAAATTATTGCATTATTTTCGGGAGCTTAAAAAATGCGGGGATATTTCTTTTTAAGAACAGTGGCTGTATGCTTATTATTTATTATTATATTTGGACAAACCAATATTAATGCGAAAGAAATTACAGCAAAAAGTCAGCCGAATTTTTCTTTTGAGAATATAGTCGAAAAAGCCCAAAATTTATCAAAAAAAGATTTCAAACCTCAAACAGTTGAACTTAATAATACTTTTAAGAATATGTCTTATGACGATTTTCGTGACATAAGATTTTTGAGAGAAAAAGGCCCTTGGTTTAATAAAAAATTACCATTTGAGCTTCATTTATTTCATTTAGGCAATATTTTTCACGAGAAAGTAACAATTAATGAGATAGATAAAGGGATAGCTACCCCTTTAAGATACAATAAAGAATTTTTTGATTTTGGCAGAAATAGAATCACCGAAGAAATTGCTGATGATTTAGGATATGCGGGTTTCCGTCTTCATTATCCTTTAAATAGGCCGACATATTATGATGAATTGATAGCATTTTTAGGAGCAAGTTATTTCAGATGCTTAGGTCAAGGCAATGGATACGGACTTTCTTCAAGGGGATTAGCGATAGATACAGGCGAGCAAACAGGTGAGGAATTTCCGGTTTTTCGTGAATTTTGGTTAGAAAAACCCAAAAACAAGAGTAAAGAAATTAGAATTTACGCTCTTTTAGATAGCTCAAGCGTAACGGGAGCATATAATTTTTTAATAACCCCCGGCAAAAATACAAAGATAGAAGTAGAGGCAAAATTATTTCCGCGTAAAAATATCAAAAAATTAGGCATATCCCCGCTTACGAGTATGTTTTTATTTGGAGAAAACAACAAATACCTTTTTGATGATTATCGAGGAGAAGTTCACGACAGCGATGGCTTACTCTTAAACAACGGTGCGGGAGAATGGATTTGGCGGCCTTTAGATAATTCAAGATTATTAAGGATAAGTTCATTTGAAGATAATAATCCAAAAGGTTTTGGCTTGTTGCAAAGGGATAGAATGGCGGAACATTATCAAGATTTTGAAAGTAAGTTTGAGAATCGCCCTACAGTTTGGGTAGAGCCTTTAGAAAACTGGGGCAAAGGCACTGTTCAATTAATAGAAATACCATCAGATAAAGAAATTAATGATAATATAGTCGCATTTTGGATACCTTCAGAGCCTATATTAGCCGGCAAGGAATATAATTTTAAATATCGTTTAAGCTGGGGTAATGATATTCCTATTGATAATAAATTATCTTTTATATCAAGCACTTATACTGGTGTAGGCGGAGTTTCGGGTACAAACAAAACTCATATTAAGAAATTTGTTATAGATTTTAAAGGTGATAATCTAAAAAAACTTAAAAATGAAGATATTATTCCTGAAATAAGCGTAACAGAAGGAAATATTGACCCACTAGTTTTAGAGGATAATCCGTTAACGGGAGGCAAAAGGGTTTATGTTGATTTTTACCCTAATGACAAAGTTTCTGAAATTCGCATTAATTTAAAGTCTAAAGACAAGATAATTTCTGAAATCTGGAGTTATCAATGGTTACAATAAAGATACAAAGTGCTAATGATATAATAATAGCATATTTATCAAGTTTTGGTTTTAGTAAAAAGGATTCTCAGGTAGAATATATAGCGACAGATTTTTTAACAAAGAATTTGCATATTAATCATATTTACGACGAAATTATAAGTGAATTTAACAAAAAAGTAGTTTTATTATCAAAAAATATTTATACAGATAAAGAGTATGATGATATTGAACTTATATCATTATTTAGAGCGAATTTTATTTTATGTGAAGGTTCAAAAAAATGGCCTTTAATTTTTTCAGATAATTTTAAGC
>CAYWTE010000190.1:0-2931 GCA_964461145.1 uncultured Lactobacillales bacterium
CGTCGCCGAGACCGGTGTCGTGACCGTCAACGCCGTCCCAAATCCAGTTGTCGCCGAGGAGAATCTGCCGGATGACTGGTCTCTGACCGGAGGTGACGGAGACGATAAACTCTTTCGCACCATCGATCGGACCAAGCCGGACATCTATGAGCTGACCTGTACTTGTGGGACTTCGGAGAAGAAGACGAAAGTGATTGTCGTTAAGGTCGACTTGAATGTGGACTCCAATAATGATGGTACAATTAACGATACCGACGATTCGCTGGAATTTAACGCCCCAGGGAAACTTGTTTATCTGAACCACGACGATGACAACAAGAATGATGAGGAAGACAAGACAGAAAACAGCTCGGTTGTAACCAACGAGAATGACTTGCAGCCGATGAATCTCTCATTTGATCCTCCGACACTCTCTGTCGGAAAGATTATCCTTAGTGCAACAAGTGGAGCATCGCGTATCCAAGTATGGAAGAGTGCTGCAAAAGGTGTGGCTGCCGACAAAGTTGCTCTGCCAAAGACATGGACACTGGGTACCGATACAGTTCCGAGCACGCTCTATGTTGAGGGGATCGGTACTGGTGATGTTACACTCAAGCTTGCCTATGAAGTCAACACATCTGAAGCCAACACATTTGAGGTTTGTAAGGATGAAGTCAAAATGGGCGTTGTGAAGATTGATTTCAAAGAGAGAAGCGACACGAAGTATGGCTATGATGACGGAACCATTGATGATAATCCTGTACCAACGTCGGTTGATAATCCCCCGCAGAAGTATGATTGGGTTAGTATTGACAAGAACATGAAAACAACAGATGTAGATGTGGAGATTATCCCGTCAGCTTATGCGCAATACATCCATTTTGTTGCGAGTGACACGGAAAAAGCAACCTGCGTGCCGACGCAGGCCTCCTCCAGTCCGCAGAAATTGACACTTACTGGAAAGGATATAGGAATATCTCATATTCAAACTCGTTTAGGTACAACCTCAGGGGCGGTAGGTGTTCGGCTTAACGTGGCATGCTATCAATTGGCAGAACGCAAGGCGGACTTCTACAAGGTTCAGGCGACGGGTCTTGTTCCTGACACCACCACGACTGCGGCAAACCTTGAAAGCGGCGCCAATGAGTATATGAAACGCGGTGTTAGTGAACTGGAATTGACAGACATGGGAACCTCGACCATAGAGTACGATGATAACAGCAATTCGAAGCTGGATATAGACACAACTGTTGCGGGCGGCGGAAGTGAATGGAACAAGATTGAGACTAACCTCAATGCATCTCCAACTGGTTTTAAACTCCTTCATGTCAAAGCAGCGCGCGTAAAGATCGGTTCAACATGGTACGATATTGCGGGGCTGGCTTATAAGGATTGGATCGTTGTGACCGATGCTTCATCAAGCAAGAAAAGAACTGTTGCACATGAAATGCTCCATATTCTAACACTCAAAGATGTTGGCCCATATGGAAAAAATACAGCCAATATCATGTACTATGCGAGCAACACAACGCAATATTTTGTAGGATATTTTAAGGTGGAACGTGTCCAGACAGGAAGCGGAGCATCTTATACCCCCAGGCAGTACCAGTTACAATGGGATGCTATTAAGAGAACTACTGACTAACATTGACTGATAAGGAGGCTTGACCGATGAAAACATTTTGCCGAAATTATTTTTTCCTCCTAATTTGCATGATTTTGAACGTTGCCAATGCCCAGCCGGAAAAGGTGGCTGAGGTTATGAAACGCCTGAATGAAGGACTTAATCCACCATTGATGTTCCAGGATTACACAAATGGCCTTGAGAGCGCCATTGCTTTTTTAGAGCATATTGATTCTTTGCAATCAGAAGTGAGCCGATCAAAAGTTGTTTGTTTTTCAGCAAAATTGTATTACAAATCAAAAGCGCAGAACAGCCGGCAGGACGCCAGGGAAGTTGATACATTTGTTTCCCTGATGGTTTCGTTGATGGAAGCGGACACTTCAAGTCGTGTGCGTTCAGAAGCCGCTAGAAGTTTGCGGGAGATCGTGCCGCCAGAACTCATTGACCGCCATTATTCCTCTATACTTAATGCATATGAAAAGCACAAAAATTTGGAGATTCTTCTTCTCTATGCCTCCTTGCCATCCTGCCAGCCGGAAAAAGCTGTCAGGCTGGCTCGCGCGATTAAGACAGAGAGCACGATTGGAACATATATGATAAATTCCATTCTGGCAAGGTTCGGCGACCAAAGCGCAACGGATGCTTTGATAGCGAATGCGGAGAATATCTTCGAACCTGGTTATTTTGACCTTTCTGAGTTGCTCGGCGCTTTGGCCTTTACCCGTTCCGACAAGATCAAACGATTTCTTGTAAAGGGGCTCCGGGCGGAAGACTATATAACTTTGACAGGCGGGGGCAAGATTCCTCGAAGAAATTGCTATGCAGAAGCATTGATCCAGATGAATATGCATAATGAAGAGTTTCCTGTAACGAATAAGTACGGATTTTTTACCGCTAATGATTTGGACAGGATTGAGCAGTGGTGCGCTGGAAAACTGGGCATGAGTATTCCTCGCGCGCCACGCAAGGAAATGCCTGTAATACCAGGTTTTCAGCCAGTAGAGAAATAGTGGCCATGGAGCCGGCCAGCCGCGTTGTTCTCCATACTATCAGTTTTCTGGTTTCTGTTCTACATCCTTGTCCACACCGTTTCAAGACCCTGATGTATAACGTTAACACAAACACGACCGCGAACGCAACAAAGGAACAGAATGATACTTGCACTGATTGGTCTTGTCCTTTATTTCATCGGCGCAATCGGTCTGATGATTGACGAATTCAAGGAGAATGTCATATGGGGGCTGTTCGGCCTCTTCACCCAGGTGGCGCACATCATATTCGCTCTCATCCACTTTGACAAATGCAAGAAAAGCCTTGGCTATATGCTG
>CAYWTE010000191.1:0-2929 GCA_964461145.1 uncultured Lactobacillales bacterium
GGAAGAGAAATGACTAAAGAGGAAAAAATTAGAGATGAGTATGCAAGAAAAAGATATGCTCAAATGTTTAAAAATTCTCAAGGTCAAGAACGCCCGTTTGTTATGGATAATTCCGGTATTATGAAGCACCCTGGAGATGTTCCTTTTATGCCTCAAGACGATTTTTATAAAGAAAAACAAGTATTAGCAGAAAAAGAAAAACAGCTTGCTCAAAAAGAACAACAACTTAAAATGACTACAGAACCGAGTGTTCCTGTTTCAGAAGCTGCTGTTCCTGAAGCTCCGGCGCCAGAAGAGGCAAAAACTTTGGCAGTTGAAGAACAAAAACAGCCAAAATCCTTAGAAGAGCCTAAAAAATCGGTATCTTTAGAGCCATCTGAATATTCAAAAGAACCGGAAACTAAAAAATATGAAAAAATTCCTTCTGAACAAATAAAACTTAAAGATGAGGAAAAAAATGCTCCTAAATTAGCAAGGAAACCCGTATCTGGAACAGAAGATGAATTGCCAATTATAGATGTTGTCTCTGAAGATGAAGGGTTATTCCCTCCGCAATCATTGTCTGAAGAAGCTGTTATGGTTCCTGTTAAAGTTACAAGGTTTGGGGTTAAAGACGTTAAGGTTCTTGTTCATCAGGGTAAGCTCGAAAATACTAAAGAGTGTTTATTGGGCGTTGGGACTATAAATCTTGGTAAATACTAAATTTTTAAGGAGGTATTATATTATGAAAAAAATATTAGCAATTTCATTATTTGGCTGTATCTTGATGCTTTCAGGCTGCGGTTGTACAATGTCAGATAGAGCAATAAGCGGAGCAATGATTGGTGCAGGTATCGGTGCTGCAGGCGGAGCTATCGGAGGTGCACCTGTTCCTGGGGCTTTAATAGGTGCAGGCGTTGGTGCGGCTGTTGGAGCTTTCGTCGATGATGAATATATTAATCTTGGCGATCCTTTGTGGCGTTATTAGGATTTTCTCAAAACTAATTTTAAAGGCTGTTTGATAAAAAAACAGCCTTTATTTTTTATGCTTGACTAGCTAAATTTAAAGGTTTTTAATCCTTCCTTTATAGTTGTTAGGAGATATAAGCAATTGAAAAAATATGATATGGCGCAAATTGATTCTCAATTAATAAAAAAATATAAAATTGGAATAATCGGTTATGGCTCTCAAGGTCAGGCTCAGGCTCAGAATTTAAAAGATTCAGGCTGCAATGTTACTATCGTTTTAAGAGATACTTCATCAAAAATTGAAATGGCTAAAAAAGATGGTTTTAATATTGAAAACTTACAAAATGCAGCTAAAAATTTAGATATTTTGGTTTTTTTGGCTCCTGATGAAGAACATGCAGGAATTTATAAAAATATAGAACCGTATTTAAAGAAAAATTCTTGTTTGATTTTTGCACACGGATTTGCAATTAATTTTGGGCAAATTAATCCTCGAAGCGATTTAGATGTTGTGATGGTTGCTCCAAAAGGAATCGGTCCGATGGTTAGAAGGCTTTATGTTCAAGGTTCAGGTGTCGCAGCTCTTGTGGGGGTGCATCAAAATGCAAGCAAAATGGCCGAAAAAATAGCACTTTCTTATGCAGATGCTTTGGGGTGTTCTAAAATAGGCATTCTTCAGGCCAGCTTTAAAAATGAATGCGAAACCGATTTGTTTAGTGAGCAGGTCATTTTATGCGGAGGGCTTACAGAGCTCGTAAGACAAGGGTTTGATACTTTGGTTGAGGCTGGATATCCTCAGGAATTGGCATATTTTGAATGCTTACACGAAGTTAAGTTAATTGCTGATATTATGTATGAACAAGGTATATCTTCAATGTTTAAAAAAATATCAAATACGGCAGAATTTGGCGCTTATGTTTCAGGAAAACGCATTATTAATGAAGATGTTAAAGTAAAAATGAAGGAAATTTTATGCGAAATTCAAGATGGAACTTTTGCTAAAAACTGGATTAATGAATTTAATTCAGGTAAATTAATGATGCAAAAACAAAGACTCAACGATGAGCAACATCCTATTGAAAAAATAGGAAAAACTATTAGAGATATGATAAAAATCGGAGGAAAAAATGCATAATTTTGCAGATATGGAAGGTTTTATTTATTTTAATGGAGAATTTGTTAAGTGGAGCGATGCAAAAATTCATATTTTATCTCAAAGTCTGCATTATGGAACGGCTGTTTTTGAAGGATTGCGTGCGTATAACGGTAGGGCATTTAAATTAAAAGAGCATAATGAAAGGTTGCTTGCTTCTGCTAAAGCGTTAACTCTTCAAAATGATTTAACCGTTGATGAAATATCTTCTAATATCAATGACTTATTGTTAAAAAATAATTTAAAAGATTGCTATATTCGTCCTTTATTATGGCTCGGGTCTGAATCTATGACACCTTATGGTGAAGATGCAAAACCTCATTTTGCAATTGCTGCTTGGGGAAGAGCTCCGGTTTTCTCCGGTCATTCTTGCGGAATTTCTTTATGTTCTTCTGAATATCGCAGATTCTCTCCTGACTTGGCTCCTGTTCATGCAAAAGCGGCAGGTTTTTATATGATATCTTTGATTGAAAAAAGAAAAGCCGTTAAAAAAGGCTATGTCGATGCCTTAATGCTTGATTTAGAAGGGTATATCGCTGAGGTTTCTGCGGCTAATATTTTCTTTGTTTTTGATAATGAAATTCATACCCCTATTGCAGATAGATTCTTAAATGGAATAACTCGTCAGGCAACGATAGAAATGGCTAAAAATATGGGTTATAAAGTTGTTGAAAGAAGGATTTCGCCAACTGAAATTTATGAAGCTGATGAGAGCTTTTCTACCGGAACGGCAGGCGAAATCGTTTTTGTTAATAAAATTAATGATAAAGATTATAAAACGACCAAAATAACAAGTATAATGCAAAAATCTTTTAAGGATTTCGTTAA
>CAYWTE010000192.1:0-2899 GCA_964461145.1 uncultured Lactobacillales bacterium
TTCAGCGGAACAGGTGGGTTTAACCCTGATCATTTTTGTAATGGTCTACTTTATTCTGTCAACCATTGTGCAAGGAAAGGTGACGTTCTTTTCTATCCAAATTCCTAAATCTTTATCCCTTAATTTTGCTGCAGAAACGATTATTTCTTGTGCAATCTTGCCGTTTTGCGGAATGTTGTCGCAAGATAAAACGGTAAATGCGCCTATTCCTTTTTCTTTCCTTAATGCTAGTGCTTCAATGATAAAACCAACCATTGTTTTTGGATTATGCGGATTTTCTAATGCATAAATTATGTCTGGGTGATTACTTTCAAAACTGTCCGTTACTTGATTATAAGGATAGCCTTTTTCCGTTACCGTTAAACTAACTATTTTGGTATCTTTTGAGGTTAAGGCTTCTAAAACTCTTTTGGGTTCTGAAGGAGCGTGGATTATATCTAACATTGCACCGATTATTTTTACGTTAACTTTTTCATTTTCTCTTTCAAGTAAGGTGTATAAACAATCTTGTGATTTTAAATCTGCACATATCTCTTTGTCATTTGCAAGCAGGCCTACTCCGATTACCCCAAAATTACTTTTACCTTCCATATTAAATAAGGTGTTAAGATACATTTCTTCGTGGGCTCTATGAAAGTTGCCAACGCTCATATGCACAATGCCGGCAGTTATATTAGCTCTATCATATTTTATATTCTCTAAATCACCTGTTATTGATTTTAAATTTTGATTGTTTAGATTTATCTTTTCCATTCTTAATTATTCCCCTTCGCTTATTTCACAATTATATGGATTGTTTATTCTTATTTTTTTAGCCTTTTTAGGCTCCTTTAGTAAATTGATTTCTAGTTTTTACTATTTCTTCGTAAACATTAAATGAAGTGGGCGATTCTTCACAATAAATTTGATTTATTCTAGTTGGTTCAATATCTGAATAAGATTGCTCATTCCTAAGATGAATAGCTTCAAGCGTTTTATTTGCTAAATTAGCATAATAATAATTGTTTTCTTCTATATTTTCATTTAAGCCGTTTTTATATAATAACTGCATACTTAAAGTTAATTCTTTTAACATATTGTCATTATCTTTGTGATTTAAATTACTCTCGCCAACTATATAATTTATATTTTTATCTAAAACCTCTAAACTGTGTGTATCTATTTTTTTATCGTAATTTATTGGCATTTTACTCCTTGAAATTGCTAATAAATCTTGACTATTAGTTTCTAATGCTTCTGAGTATAAAAATGCAGTATCTTTTCCTAACACAGCACTACGCAATTCTTGATTTCTACCTATAAATTCGATTTGTTCATTTTTATAGATTTTTTCATCAATTTTTTCTAGCCCGATATGTTCGCCTGACTGAGAAACATTACCTAATATATCTAATGATACAGCTGACATTAAATATAAATTCGGAGTTTCTATGTCTTCCCTTATTCCATCATATAAAAGAGAAAAACAGCGTTTTTTTAATTTATCTCGGCTTAAAAAATCTCTGGCAAGACGGTCTATCCCATCTTTAAAATAAGGGTTAGCTGCTCTGGTTAAACAAGTGTCCGCAAAATCTGTCATTCTACGGTCATCAACACCTTTTATTGCCGGAATTATTTCTTGCTTTATAGTATTTTCTAAAAACTTTTTATATTGTGGATTTTCTATTACTTGATTAATGTATTTATATTTTTCACCGGTTTTTGCGTCTTTACCTTGATAAGCACCAATAATTGCCCCTAAAAAATGTACTCCGCTGTTTAATACTTTCCTTTTAACTTCAGAGTATGGTTTAACGTTCCTTACAATTGAAATGTCTGATTTTTTAAAGTCTTCTAATAATTCTTTGCCGAAAATATCGTTTTGACATTCAATCATCATATGCATTCGGCCAACAGGAAGTTCGGCTGCAAATATTAAAGGGTCTTTGTCTTGATAATCCTCAATTATCGAATTCCTTACTTGATTATAAAGAGCTTTTTTTGAACCGTTTTCTCCTTCTTTAGGAGCTAAATCCGGGCATATTCTATCTACTATTGTGTTACAGCAAATTAAGCCTTTGCCTTGACGTAACCAAGAAATAAAATCTTTATTTATTTTACCTTCTTTATCTACCATAACTTTTTGTGCTTCAATTAAAGATACTATGGAGCTCCTTAATATTTTTCCGTTATCTTCTAAGTTTTCAAGAGGAATTACCGTTAAGGAATTAACTTTCTCCCCACGTTTATATGCTTCATATTTTTGGTAAAGAGCATAAGCGCAAATCCCTTGTATGCTTTTTGGATTATCCGGTTCTGAAAGATCATGTTTGATATTTTCGTTGTTAAAATCAAGAAGTTTATTTGTTAAGTTAAGTCCGTTTTCTGTAACTGAAGTAAAAATAATATCGGATTTTAGGGCTTCTTTAATTGTCGGCTTACTGTCCGTTTCTATTGGAGGAAGGGTGTTGTGGCTTATATCTATTTTTTTTATTCGAGATACCGGCTGCTCGTCAATTATTCCGGCTTCGTATAAAAAAAAAGGCTGGTGCCTTATGATATCATATCTCTTTGAATTTGCTCTTATATTTGTAATTTTAAAATTATCGGAATGTTGGGCTAAATCAAGTAACTTTTCTAATGCACCGATACTGAAATTACCGGCACCAATAACTAAGATTTTCGGCATTTACACGTCCTTTATCATATAAAAACTACGAAGAAGTATACATTACTTTTTATTTAATTTCAAGTGGTTATTTTAAATAATTCACTTTAAATTTTTATTACAGAATATTTCTTAATTTTTTGATAAAATTAGGGTGAATTATTCAATGTTTAATACATCTTTTTTATCACCCTAACGCTTTTTTGTGGCGGCAGCTTGTTCTTTCCCTTCTGAGAAAAATCATTGCTACAT
>CAYWTE010000193.1:0-497 GCA_964461145.1 uncultured Lactobacillales bacterium
TTTTTTTGCTCATTCCTGCGAGCATACAAAGAGTATCTTCGACCTTATTTTCTGTAGAATATGCAATAGGGTCATAAGAAGAAAGAACAGTTCTAATAAGCTTGGCACTAACGGATTTCCCCAGCCCTCCGGTAAGAGTTATAACTTTAGGTGCAATAGTTTCTCTTGCATATTTTGCTAATTGAGAAAGAGCAACATAAGTATCAAGAACGATTATTTGTTTTTCTAAAGGAATATTATCAACTGCTTTTTCGACCATAACGCAGGCAGCGCCGTTTTCTAAAGCAATTTTAGCAAACCCTTCTCTACCTTTAAGAGCGATGAATAAGTCTTTATTATTGATATTTAAGTGGTCTATGCTAACACCGGCTATTTCAATATCGATTTTTGAACGTCCGGAAACTATTGAAGCTATGGTTTTTGAGGTGTAAAGAATTTCTTTATTATCAAGAGAAGATGTTATTACTCCGGTATCATAATATTCAGCGGCTTGTTTT
>CAYWTE010000193.1:507-1483 GCA_964461145.1 uncultured Lactobacillales bacterium
TATTCTATCATCAAAAGGAATAATTTTCCCTTTTATTATTTGCCCTGTTTCGTGGCCTTTTCCGGCGAGAACGAGGACATCATCTTTTTTTAAGTTTTTAACGGCATCAAAAATAGCCTTTTTCCTATCGGCTATTTCTAAAGTTTCCTTATCGCAGCCAGAAAGTATCATTTTTCTAATCTCTTCGGGGTCTTCAGATCGAGGATTATCATCAGTTACATATATTTTATCTGCATATTTACAGGCAACTTGACCCATTTGGCTTCTTTTGCCTGTATCTCTATCTCCGCCGGCGCCGAAAAGAACCTGAAGTTCGCCTTTAACAATAGGCTTTAATGTTTTAAGAACGTTATAAAGACCATCAGGCGTATGAGCATAATCAACGAATATTTTAGCGCCGTTTAATCTTTCTGCAGCAAGCTCTAATCTCCCTGGAATGCATTTTAATTTTTCTAAAGATAGAACGGCTTTATTAATGTCAGCCCCTAAAGCGATAGCTAATCCTAAAGCACAAGTAGCATTAAGGGCTTGGAATTCTCCTACAAGCGGCAAGTTTACTTTATAATCTTTACCGAAAACGGTTAAATCTAATTCTTGAGAGGAGAGATTAGGTTTAATATTTTTAATTCTGATATCATCGCCGTTAAACCCGTATGAAAACAATTTTTTATTTTGGGAAAGGACGAGTTTTGCTAATATTTTATACTCTTCAGTATCAGCATTTATAACAGCAGTGCCGTTTTCATCTAAGATTTCCAAGAACAATCTTTGCTTAGCTTTGAAATAATTGTTCATAGTACCGTGATAATCTAGATGGTCTCTAGTTAAATTAGTAAATGCAGCTGCCTTTATTTTAACTCCATCAAGCCTGAATTGCTCTAATCCGTGGCTTGAAGCTTCTATTGCTGCGTGAGTAACCCCTATTTCGCTTAATTCTGATAAAATTCTATGCAAAGTTATAGGGTCAGGGGTGGTA
>CAYWTE010000193.1:1493-2889 GCA_964461145.1 uncultured Lactobacillales bacterium
GTATCCTTTAGCAACAACGCCGATAGTCCCCAAGCTGGCACTATGCTTGCCCATAATTTCGAACATTTGCCGCATCATATTAGCAATAGAAGTTTTTCCGTTAGTACCGGTAACGGCAGCGATATTTTCAGGAGCTGTTTCAAAGAAATTTGCAGCGAGCAATGATATAGCTTTATGAGGATTAGTGCTTGGTAAAACCTCAACATCATTATCATTAATGAATTTATAATCTATATTTGCCCCGACTTTGGTAAGTACGGCGGCTGCCCCTCTTTTAATGGCATCAGGAATAAATTTTGCACCATCTATTTTAGTTCCGGGCAGGGCGGCGAATAAAAAGTCTTCTTCCACCTTAGTAGAATCCAAAGCTAGACCTTTTATTTCTATATCTCTAACGTTTTCCACTTCTATTTTTACACCTTTCAGCATTCTGCTTAAGCGCACTTTTTAAAAACTCCTATATTCTGATGAAACATTTAAGATGCCATCATTTTGCTCTTCTTGTATTGGTTCTAC
Organism: uncultured Lactobacillales bacterium; assembly: GCA_964461145.1. GTDB lineage: Bacteria > Pseudomonadota > Alphaproteobacteria > CAYWTE01 > CAYWTE01 > CAYWTE01. The sequence continues at coordinate 2,010 of CAYWTE010000193.1, forward strand.
GTTTAACAAAGGAGCAACGGCTTCAATTATTTCACCTGTTACGGGGACAGCATTTAGAGCAGCGGTATTTTCTCTTGCTCCTTCTAAAGGCTGAGGTTCATCTAAAAATACGAACAATGCGTATTTAGGATTATTCATAGGGAATCCGGAAATAAACGAAGTTAAGAGCTTATGGCTGATATATTTTCCGTTAACCAATTTTTGTGCTGAACCTGTTTTGCCTCCGACCATATATCCTTGAACGTTAGCTGTTTTGCCTGTCCCTTTATCAACAACCATTCTTAGCATTTTATTCATTAAAGAAGACGTTTCAGGAGAAACGATTCTTCTCCCTGTAATTTCGTAATAATTATTATGCTTAAGCAAAGTCGGAGAATAAAGCATACCGCCGTTAAATATAGCAGCTGCCGAAGATACAACGTGCAGAGGAGTAATAGATAAACCATATCCGAAAGACATTGTTGCAATATTAATATCTTTCCACATTTTAGGCATTAAAGGAGCGCCTATTTCCGGAACTTCTATGGGTAAACTTTCAGAAAACCCGAAATTAATCATCATTTGTTTTTGTTTTTCGGCTCCCATCATTAAAGCCATAGAAGCAGAGCCTACGTTTGATGAATATATTAAAATTTCGGGAACAGAGAGTTTTCTTTTAAGGCTATTATAATCTTCTTCAATGCTATGCCTTGAAATACGAATAGGTTTTGATGCATCAAAAATATCGGTTATTTTTATAGTTTTAGTTTCCAAAGCCATAGCGGTGTTAAACAGCTTAAATATAGACCCGAATTCATAAACGCCAGAGGTAACTCTGTTGAAAAGAGCATTATAATTAGTTTCCGGAGTTATAGCGTTAGGGTCAAAATCAGGCAGAGAT
>CAYWTE010000194.1:0-2877 GCA_964461145.1 uncultured Lactobacillales bacterium
GAGCAAGGATTAAATTATGATATAGACGAAATAAGCTTAGTCAGCGGTGCAAAAGAAGGCTTATTTTTAATTTTTGTCGCAACGCTTAATGCAGGAGATGAAGTTATAATCCCTGCGCCATATTGGGTTAGTTATCCATCGCAAGTAGAGCTAGCAGGAGGCAAAAGTGTTTTTGTTGAGTGCCCGAAAGAAACAGGATTTAAGTTAACACCTTCAAATTTAGAAAGAGCCATAACGCCAAAGACAAAATGGCTGCTATTAAACTCTCCTTCGAATCCAACTGGAGCAGCATACACAAAAGAAGACTTAAAAGCATTAAGTGAGGTTTTATTAAAGCACGAAAACGTAGGGATAATTACCGATGATATTTATCGTCATATAATTTATGATGGCTTTGATTGCAAAAACATCATTCAAGTCGAGCCAAAATTGAAAGAAAGAAGCATAATTGCCGATGGTTTCTCAAAAGATACCTCAGTTCCCGGCTGGAGAATAGGATATTTAGCGGGCATAAAAGAAGTTATAAACGGTGTAAATAAAATTAAATCGCATTCATCATCGCATCCTTCAATAATCTCACAATTATCAGTAATGCCGGTTTTAGAAGAAGGCAAAATGGATTATCTAAAATGCCGTAATGAAATATTCAAAAAACGCCGAGATATGGTTGTAGAAATGTTAAATGAAGCGGAAGGTATAGAATGTTTAACGCCTGAAGGGGCATTTTATGTCTATCCATATTGCAAAGGCTGCTTGGGCAAAAAAACAAAATCAGGAAAAATAATTAAAGATGATGCAGATTTTGCCTCAGAATTATTAGAGCAGGAATTATTAGCTTTAGTTCCGGGCATAGCTTTTGGATTATCGCCGTATTTCAGGCTTTCTTATGCGACTGATGAGAAAATTTTAATAGAAGCTTGTAAAAAGATTCAAAATTTCTGCAAAAGCTTAAGTTAAAAATAATTATATTTTAAAATACAAACCCTTAATTTAATTAGGGGTTTTATTTTTTGTGTCCAACAAGACAAAATTATTGACAAAATAAAAGTATTAAGATAGTATATCCATATCGGGTCAAAATCAAGCAGGGAAAAAAATATGGAATATAATAATTTATACAATGATAAAAGATTAAAAGGTGGCGAGCTTTCATTAAATAATAAAATCATAAGAATAACAAAGATAGAAGAGCTTCCTGAAACGAAAAGCTTTATTCCGTATAGAGAAATTTTTAAATTTTATAATGAACCTGAAAGAATTAATTACGGCGGAGTTTATACCATTACGAATAAAAATGAAGGTATGCAGGCGATTTTTGCGGTAAAAGATAGGGAAATCAAGCTTTGTGATAAAATTTTATGCAATGAAGAAAAAAGAACAGGGATTTCAATTCCTCGTGAAGAATGCGGGGAAGCTTTAAAGAATTTTATAATAAAGAACGAATTAAATATATCTTCAAAATTAAAAAATAAAAAGATTTTAGATATTGGGAGAGAAGCAATAAAAGAAAGAGAAGAACGAAGAGCTGAAGCTGAAAGCATAAAGATAGCCAAGGAGCAAAATATTGATATTAGCAGCAACACTTCTCAGGAAGAAATATATGAAATTTTAAACGGAAAAGTTCCAAAGAAAAAGACAGAAATAAATAAGTACAAGATAACACGAATTAAAGATAATAAAACTTACGAGGCAATGCATATGTTAAGCGGCAAATGCCCTTAACCTGGCTGTGAAAAATTTATTAAAGATGAAAATAAAACAATGTATTGCCTTCATAGTGAAATGGGTCTTCCGCACGCCTTTATTTTTATTGAAGAAAAAGAAATAGTTGGAATTAGTTATAGTATGAATCATAAACGCATAGCGCATTATTACGATGATTTAGTTAATTTTATTATGGAAAATGAGTTTGATATATCAGAAACGAAGAATGAATCGTTAATAGCTGATTATGTTGCAGGAGAAGGCTTTCCGGAAGATAAGCTTCCGCTAAGCAGCAAGTTAGGCTTTTTTAATAAGCTGGCGGTTATGAGAAAGAATAGAGAAAAAGAGGTTTTAAATATTCCGATAAAAAGATTTAATTCTTATATTGAAAGCGGCGATAGAATTTATAGTGATATAGATTTGCATGGCACAGGCATAACGTATGAAGATTTGCCGAATTTTAGTGAAATAATAATTAAAGGAGATATTGATTTAAGTGATAATATAAATTTAAGAAGCCCGGAAGAAAGATATCCTGATAATCCCAAAAAGAATGTAGTAAAAATAGCCAATAAATTACCAAGATTTTGCGGTGGAGATTTAAATTGTTCAAAAACAAAAATAAGAGCTTACCCTAGTTTAATGAAAATAGGGGGAAATTTTAATGTTAGCAATTCTTCAGCACAAATTATAGTAGGCGATAAGATAGAAGTAGGCGGAGATTTTAATGCTACAGAGGCCAATTTTAAAAAGAAACCGAAGGTAGTTCCTTTTGAAGGGCGTAGAGGCTGTGATTTTTATGAAGGCAATCCTTGTTATGAGCAATTAAGAATCTCAAGAGAGCCGCACTCTGTATTAGAAGAAGTTGAAGCTTCAAGATTAGGTAAAATATTATAAGTTTATAATCCGCTTAGATATTTTTGAGCTTCTAAGGCGGCCATACAACCTGAAGCGGCGGCAATAACAGCTTGCCTAAAATTTTTATCTTTAACATCACCTGCGGCAAAAATACCATCAATATTAGTTTTAGTTGAATCAGGCTTAGTTTTTATATAATTTTCTTCATCTAGATTGATAAAATCTTTTAAAATCTGAGTGTTAGGAGAATGGCCGATAGCCACAAAAACGCCGTCTAAATTAATTTCTTTTAGCTCGTTAGTTTTAACATTTTTA
>CAYWTE010000195.1:0-2834 GCA_964461145.1 uncultured Lactobacillales bacterium
TTTTATTTAATGGTGATATAAAAAATATTATTATAAAATATGAGGTAAGAATGAGTAAAATATTAATTTGCAGCTTATTATTAAGCTTAATTTGTTCTGAAAATATATTAAGAGCAGAAGAAAATTCGAATATAAAATCGATGGAGATAGTCGTTAATTCATCAGATGTTAAATCAATACAAAGCAAAGGGAAAGAAGATTCAAGCTCATCAGTGCTTTTTGAAGCTGTGCTTAATAATGATGATAAACAAGTAAAAAAAGCTATAGATAAAGGGCAAGATATAAACGTAAGAGATGCGGATTATATGTCGCCGTTAATGATAGCTTTAGAGTTTGATTGTGATTTTAATACGGCCTCAAAGTTAATAAAAGCCGGCGCAGACGTGAACGCAGAAAATATAGAGGGTCAAACACCATTAATGTTTGCAGTTCAGTCGTGTAAAGATGATGATGCGATTTCTGCGCTGATTGAAAAAGGAGCAAATATAAATCATAAAGACCAAGATGAGATGACTCCGCTTCTTATTGCGGTAAAAAAGAATGCAAAAGTTAATATAATAAGGTCACTGGTTGATAAAGGCGCAAAAGTTAATGAAAAAGACGGCGCAGGCTTAAATGCTTTAATGTTAGCGGCAGCATATAATAAAAACGCTGAAGTGATTAGTTTTCTTATTGGTAAGGGCGTTGAGGTTAATTCAAAAGACATAATGGGAATAACACCGCTTATGTATGCAGCGGGTTTTTCAACAAATATTAATATGGTTAAAGAATTAATAAAAGCCGGTGCGGATATAAATGCTCAAGATAATGAGGGTTCTTCGCCATTGTCTTATATGCTAAAATCTAATCCTAATATTGAAGGCGTAAAAGAGCTTGTTAACGCCGGAGCAAATATAAAATTAAAAGATAACCAAGGCAGAGTAGCATTTAATCATCTGATAGATTATATAACAAAAATCGGTCGCCAAGATGAAGGCGTTATGGAAGTTTACCGCTATCTAAAACCGATGTACGATTAGTTTAATAGTATATTTTATAAAAAAGGCTGAGTTGTTCGCTCTAAAGTTCCGTGAGCCTTGGATATAACTATTCCGTAATTAGAAATAGGGATTCCTCTTCTAACGCATTCAGTAATTCTGCGCATCATCTCGCAGCGGTTAAGCATACAAGCCCCGCAAGAAATAACTAAAGCATAATCTTCAAGATTTTCAGGGAAATCTCCTCCTGCAACGGTGTCAAATGTAAGTTTTTTGCCTGTATATTTTTTAATCCAGTTAGGAATTTTGAATCTGCCGATATCATCTTTTTGCACGTGATGAGAGCAAGCTTCAGCAATGAGAATTTTATCATTATCTTTAAGATTTTCGATAGCAGCCGCACCTTTAAGCAAAACATTAAAATCGCCTTTAAATCTGGCAAAAACGGTAGAAAAAGTTGTCAGTGGAATATTCATCGGAACGTCTTGACTAACTTTTTCAATTGCTTGAGAATCGGTAATAACAAGCCTAGGGGGATTTTTAAGATTATCTAAAGTTTGAATTATTTGGTCTTCTTTAATGACTATAGCGTTAGCCCCGACATCTAAAATTTCCCTAATAGTCATTACCTGAGGCAGAATAATTCTACCTTTAGGGGCAGATAAATCGATAGGGACAACAAGAATAACATTATCGCCTTTATTAATAATATCACCTATAAGCAAAGGGTCTTCTTTTAATTCAGGTGGAATTATTTTAATAATAAGCTGTTTTAATTCATTAATATTAAGCTTATTTTTGCTGCTGATTTGAATATGTTTAATTTGATTTTGAGTGCAGTAATTAACATTTTCTTGTTTTGCAGGATTAACATCGACTTTATTAAAGATAACAATAAAAGGAATATTAAGCTGCTTTATTTCATTAATAATAATTTTATCTTTATCCAAAATGCCGTTTTCATCAATAACGATAAGAGCGATGTCGGATTTATAAAGAATTTTTTTTGTAGCTTTAATTCTAAGTTCGCCCAAGTTAGAAATATCATCAATCCCCGCAGTATCAAAAAAGGTTACGGGACCGACAGGAATTAATTCATAAGGTTTTTTAACGGCATCAGTAGTAGTCCCTGCAACTTCAGAGGTGATTGATATTTCTTCATTGCAAATAGCATTAATAAGTGAAGATTTTCCGGCATTAGTCCTGCCGATAATTGCAATATTAATTCTATTCCCTCTAGGGGTATCTAATTTATTTTCCATATTTTTTGCCTTATTAAAATTATAAAATTATTTATAAAATAATTATAGAATCTTTATAAATTTATAAAAAGGGATTTTTTTTATTTTATGCACTGTTTTTAGTTATAACGAAATTTTGTCAAAAATTATTGACATATAAAAAATATTTGTTATTATTAATTTCGATTATTATGATTTTTTTAGGAATTTTTTTAGGTATACTATTAATAGGATTAGCTTCCGGAATTTATCTAGAAGATAATTCTGAAAAAGTTAAAATTATGTTGGGAATGATTATAATTTATGTATTATTTTGCATTCCGTTATTAATTTTAAATTTTTTATAATAAAGATAAGCTTAAATTTATTATTTAAGCTTTTTTTTATAACCCATAATATTTTCTATATAGTTTAATGCTTGATTTTGTAGATTGATTTATTGTATAAATTTAGATTATAGCTAAGTGGTTAGATTTTGATTTGATATTGCCTCCTCTTGATGTCATCCTGAACTTGATTCAGGATCCATAGGAATATAGGTTCACTAAGGTTTTTAAGGTAGATTCCGGATCAAGCCCGGAATGACATTAAGAGGAAATCGGGCTTAAAATTTGAA
>CAYWTE010000196.1:0-2828 GCA_964461145.1 uncultured Lactobacillales bacterium
AAGATACGGTAGATTTTAGCCCTAACTATGATGAAAGTACCAAGGAGCCGAATGTTTTGCCGGCAAGATACCCGAATTTATTAGTAAACGGCACAGGAGGCATAGCTGTCGGAATGGCAACTAATATTCCTCCGCATAATTTGGGGGAAATAATTGACGGCTGCTTAGCCCTTATTGACAACCCTGAAACAACAGGGGAAGATTTACTACAAATAATCCCAGGGCCGGATTTCCCGACAGGCGGGATAATTTTAGGCAGGAGAGGGTGCAGACAGGCAGCTTTAACTGGCAGAGGCTCGGTTATTATGCGAGCTAAATGTAATATTGAAGAAGAAAAAGATAGGGAAAGCATAATAGTTACGGAAATTCCATACCAAGTTAACAAAGCTGCGATGATTCAAAAAATAGCTGAGTTAGTAAAAGAAGGCAGAATAGAAGGCATATCAGATATAAGAGATGAGTCAGATAGGGACGGGGTGAGAGTAGTAATAGAAGTTAAAAAATCAGCACAAGCAAATATAATCTTAAACCAGCTTTTTAAATTCACTCCGCTTCAAACTAGCTTTGGGGTTAATATGTTAGCCTTAAACGGTATAAAACCGGAAGTAATGGATATTCGTAAGGTTTTAGAGATTTTTATATCTTTCAGAGAAGAAGTAATCAGAAGAAGAACCGCCTACGAATTAAACAAGGCTAGAGCGAAAGCCCATAATTTAGTTGGGCTTGCCATAGCGGTTGATAATTTAGATGAAGTTGTAGAATTGATTAAAAAATCGCCAACCCCTCTTGATGCAAAGATTGAATTGATGACGAGGGATTGGCCGGCAGAATCTGTTAGAGCATTAATCGAACTAATCGATGAACCGGATAGGAAGATTATAAACGGGATTTATAAATTATCAGAAATCCAAGCTAAAGCGATATTAGACTTAAAACTTCATCGTTTAACGGGCTTAGAAAGAGAAAAAATTCACGCTGAATTAATAGAAATAGGCGAGGCGATAAAAGAATATTTATCGATTCTTTGTTCGAGGGAGAAATTATACGGGATACTGCGTCAAGAATTAGTAGATATTAAAACAGAGTATAACACTCCGAGAAGAACACAAATAGAAGACTTGGAATTCGAACACGATATAGAAGATTTAATCCAAAGGGAAGAAATGGTTGTAACAGTAACTGACACTGGGTATATCAAACGAGTTCCGTTGTCAGAATATCGTGCTCAAAAGCGAGGTGGCAAGGGCAGGTCTGGAATGTCTACAAAAGAAGAAGATTATGTAACAACGATTTTTATAGCCTCAACGCACACGCCGGTATTATTTTTCTCAAATATAGGACAGGTTTATAAAATGAAGGTTTATAAGCTTCCTCAAGGCACTCCGCAATCAAAAGGCAAGCCATTTGTAAATTTATTGCCGTTATCGGAAAATGAAACCATAACAGCAGTATTAAAATTGCCTGAAAATGATGCTGATTGCGAAAATATGCACATAATGTTTGCAACGTCGATAGGCTCAGTTCGTAAAAACAAGTTATCAGATTTTATTAACGTAATGGCGAACGGCAAACGTGCAATGAGCTTAGAGGATAAGGAGGAAACCTTAATCGGAGTTAAAATTTGTAACGATGAGCAAGATGTTCTTTTAACTTGCAAAATGGGTAAATGTATAAGATTCCCAGTGTCAGACATCAGGGTTTTTGCAAGCCGCAGCTCAATGGGAGTAAGGGGAATGAAACTTGCTAAGGGTGATAAAATAGTAAATATGTCGATATTGCAGCATATTAAAGAAATCCCCGAAGCAAGGGAGGAATACTTAAAAATATCACGTCGTCTTAAGAGTGGGGAGATAACAGAGCAAGCTTTGTCATCTAATTTAGAGATAATAAATGAAGCGAAATTTTATGAAATGCAGTCAGCGGAAGAATATATTTTAACGGTAAGCGAGGACGGTTATGGCAAAAGAACCTCATCTTATGAATATAGAATAGCGGGTAGAGGCGGCTTAGGAATAAAGAACACGGATTTATCAAGGGGCATAAGCGTAGTATCTTCCTTCCCGATAACTGAAGACCAGCAAGTAATGTTAGTAACGGATCAAGGCAAATTAATCAGAATTCCGGTAAATAACATAAGCGTAGTCGGCAGAGCGAGCAGGGGAGTAATATTATTCCGAACCGATAAAGGGGAAAAGGTTGTATCTGCAGCAATAATAGATGATGAAGGAGATAAGGAAGAAGAAATAGAAAATACGGAAGAATCTATAGAATCCGTAGAACCCATAGAAGCAGGTGACGATGAGTAATATAATCGGCGTATATCCTGGCACATTTGACCCTGTAACGTATGGGCACTTAGATATAATAGAGCGTGCGTCGAAGCTTGTAGATAAGCTGGTAATAGGTGTAGCGGAACATTGCGGGGTCAAAACGCCGTTATTTAGTGTTAATGAACGTCAAGAATTATTAAAAAAAGAAGTTGAAAAGCTCAATCTTCCGAACAACAAGATAGAAGTAAAGGTAGTAGAAGGATTATTGTTAAACTTTGCAAAGGCAGAAGGAGCGAAAATAATTTTCAGAGGTTTGCGAGCAGTAAGTGATTTTGATTATGAATTTAAGATGTCAGCGATGAATTTGCGAATGGATAAGAATATAGAAACGGTATTTTTAATGGCGTCGGAAAAGCAGCAGTTTATATCAGGAGTATTTGTTAAGGAAATCTGGCGATTAGGTGGTGATATCAGTAGTTTTGTACCACAAGAAGTTATGATAGCATTAGATAAAAAACGCTAAAAAATAAAAAAAAGAGTTGACTAAGTAAAAATAAG
>CAYWTE010000197.1:0-2827 GCA_964461145.1 uncultured Lactobacillales bacterium
AACCACTCGGCCACCCCTCCGTTATTTTCGAGGAAAGTTTATTTAGATAAAAAAACTATCTCTTGTCAACCAAAAAAATATGATTTATTAAAAAAAATAAAATGAATGGAGAAAATAGAATGAAAAATAATTATTGGATTTATGGAACACACGCAGTTTTAAGCGCATTAGAAAACCCCAAAAGAAAAATACATAAAGTTTTAATAAGCAAAGGCTTAGAAATAAAAATTCCCATAAAAAACGCTCCTTTAGAAGTCGTAGATAAAGCAAAAATAGAAGGTTTATTCCCTTTTGGTACTGTTCACCAAGGAATAGCTGCCTTAGTTTCTCCTTTAGAAGATTACTTTTTAGATGAAGCATTAAGAGAAGCAAAAGAAGATTCGCTAATAATTATATTAGACCAAGTATCTGACCCTCACAACATCGGTGCAATAATCAGAAGCGCTTTAGCTTTTAACACTTTATGCCTAATTATGCAGGATAAAAATGCTCCTGATGAGACTGCAACAATGGTAAAATCATCTGCCGGTGCAATAGAAAAATTACCGATAGTACGAGCAAAAAATTTATCTCAAAGCATAAAGGAAATTCAAGAAAACGGCTTTTGGGTAATTGGTTTAGACGGTAACGCCAAACAAATGCTGCATAAAATTAACTTAAAAGGCAAAATAGCATTAGTTTTAGGCTCAGAAGGAAACGGCATAAGAAGATTGGTTGGAGAAAACTGTGATTGCTTAGCAAAACTACCGATTTCCGATAATATAGAAAGCTTAAACGTCTCAACTGCTGCAGCAATTGCAATGTATGAAGTTAGAAGAAATTAAAATATTCTTATATTTTTTTTGTTGCAGTTAAAATAAGTTCGCCCATTTCTCTTAAAAACACCGACCCCTTAACGGTACGCTGTAAAACTACGATTCGTTTATCATCTTCTTTAAATTTACGTTTAACGAACCCTTCTTTCTCTAACCTATCAACTGCTCTTGTTACTGCAGATTTAGAAATATCCAGTGTTTTTGCCAAATTACCAACAGTTTGCGAATTAGCATCAAGATAAACTTTGAGTAAAACCGCATTTTGCCTTGAACTTAAATCAGCCTCTTTTTTTTGTACCGTATTAACACAAATTTCGTGCCACAATTTAAGTGCATTAATTGACTGCATACTAAATCTCCATAAAATCAATTAAAAAAATAAAAATATCCGTATAAATGATTTTTATCAAGAAGAAAATTTCAGTTGTTTTTAACTTTTAAGCAAATAAAGAATTAAAAAGCGAAACCTCTAAAAAGAGCTTTCGCTTTCTCCCCACATCACCTTTAAAGTGTTTAAATAAACACCCATCGTAAACTATAATGTGTAAATCAAATATAACTAATATTGTTTAATAAAATATGAATTTTTTTGCATTCTGATTAAAAATGAAATAGCTTAAGCAAAATGAAAATAAAATATAACCATATCAGCAAACAATTTTCAAACCTAACTCCAATCTTAAAAAAGATTGAGAAAACTATTAGCGACGGCTATTACACAGGCGGAAAGCCTGTTTTAGACTTTGAAAAAGATTTCGCTAAACTAATAAAAGCAAAATATGCCATAGGAACAGGTTCGGGCACCGATGCGATAAAATTAATCTTAAAAGGTTATAATATCGGGCGCAAAGATGAGGTTATAACTGCACCAAACACATTTATCGGCACTATTGGTGCAATCGCAGAAACAGGAGCAAAACCTGTGTTTATTGATGTAGATAAAAGCTGTAATATTAACCCCGACCTTTTAGAAAAAGCCATTACAAAAAATACGAAAGCTGTTTTAGCTGTTCACTTATACGGCAATCCTGCTAACATTGAAGTTATCAAAGAAATTGCAAATCCTAAAGGAATAAAAGTAATTGAAGATGCCTGCCAAGCCATAGGCGCAAAATCAGGGAAAAAATACATCGGCACATTAGCAAATGCAGCAGCTTTTTCGCTTCACCCGCCAAAAACTTTATGTGTTTGGGGTGACGGAGGCGTAATTACAACCAATGACAAAGATTTAGCAAATAAAATTAAGCTCTTACGCAATCACGGCAGAAATAATAAAGGTGAGGCAAAAATTTTAGGAACAAATTCAAGGTTAGATTCCATTCAAGCTGTAATCGGCAGTCATTTTTTACCGGAAATTGCAAAGATTAATAAAATCCGCATTAAAAACGCCTCATTTTTTGATAAAAAGCTGTCTTTTTTGCCGCAAATTTGCTTGCCAATGAGACAAAAAGGCGAAGTTTATTTTGAATATGTTATTTTTGCAAAACAACGAGATAAATTATTTGAGTACTTAAACGTTTGCGGAATTGAAGTAAAAAAACCGCTAAAAACCCCTGTTTATAGGCAAAAAGCAATTACAGATATTTTTGATGACACCCCACGCTTAAAAGAAACGGAAAAACAGCAAAAAGAAACTATTTACCTTCCGTGTCATCAGTTTTTAAGCATAGAAGAAATGGAATATATAATAAACTGCATTAAAGAATTTTATTTTTAGACAAAAAACAAGAAAAATCGACTCAAAAGGCTTGACCAGATTCACGAATCTCTTTTGGCTAGAATCTTTATTATAATAGAAAAATTAAAAACGAATTAGCTCTTTTAGCGTTCCGACCAGTTGTTAGCATTTCGACCCGCTGTCGGCGTTCCGACCCGTTGTTAGCATTTCGACCCGCTGTCGGCATTTCGACCCGCTGTCGGCATTTCGACCCGCTGTCGGCGTTCCTACTGGTGCCCAGGGACGGAATTGAACCGCCGACACGAGGATTTTCAGTCCTCTGCTCTACCAACTG
>CAYWTE010000198.1:0-2816 GCA_964461145.1 uncultured Lactobacillales bacterium
TTTAAGTTCAGCTATTTTCCAATCAATCTCATTGTCAATGTCCTGTACTTCCATCTCATTAATGATTACTGGCATCGTTTTGCTCATAATCAATACTTTTTGTTTTTGAAATTCTCTACTATTCAAGCAATAAAACTGACCGACATCATGATAATATGGTTCTAAATCTTGTGATCTAACCTGTGCATTCTCAGGATATAAAAATGCTACGTTCTCGTCTCTAATAACAAAACATCTTTGAGGTGGAAACGAAAACTGAACTACTGGAAGAACCGAATCAACTTTTTCATTAATCAATTTCTCCATGCCTTCTTTAAGCCTGTCAGCAGTTAAAAAGGGAGCTGTTGGGTAAATACAGCAAAAAAATTGAAACTCTTTTCCTCTTTTCATATATTCATCCAACACCTCAAGAAGCACAACATTTGTCATTGCATTATCATTTGAAGTAGCCTCAGATCTCATAAATGGAACCCGAGCACCATACTCTATTGCTATCTTTTTGATTTCCTCATCATCTGTTGATACCATAACTTCATCAAATACACCTGACTTTAATGCTGCTTCAATAGAATATGCAATTATAGGCTTACCGCAGAAATCCTTTATATTTTTTTTCGGAATCCTTTTACTTCCACCTCTTGCTGTTATAATTGCCAGATTACCCATCATCTCATCCCCTTTCTACAATTCATCGACGTGATCAGCCACCTTATGAAATGCCTCAATCACGTCATCTAAATCCTTTTTGGTCATAAATGGTCTCATTAATTCATGTGCTATACATTCTGATGAGCACAACCTATCGCAAACAGGACAATTTACAGTATGATAATCATCTTCTTCTCTAAATGGATATCCTTTGCTTCCATAAGCAATCTTTTTTGAAAACATAGAATTTCTATAAAGTGGAACTTGATAACCAAGTCCTATCTTTACGCCTTCTGCCTCTCTAAGTTCAATAGGCATTAACTCTGCTTTCACAGCATCTACATACTTTTCACGCGTAGTATTAGCTTTGCCCTGCAAAAATTTCATTGTATGAACATAATAAGAGTGTTCACAATTTGCTCTTACCTTTGGCATTGACAGAAATCCTATATCTGACAAATTGGTCTCTAGATATTGCACATTTCTACGTCTTTCCTCAACCAGCCATTTAACCTTCTTTAATTGTTCTCTTGTAATGGCAGCTTCTACTTCAGTCATCCTTAGATTAAATCCAACCATGTTTACCAAATCTGTTGTTCCTTTTGCATCCACTACAGCTTCTGCATGATTTCTGATTAATCTTAACTTTTCGGCCAATTCGTCATTATTAGTTACAATAATACCTCCTTCACCACAATGAATATGTTTGTGGTAATTGAGAGAATATATTCCTATATCTCCCAAGGTTCCTGCATATTTTCCTTTGTATGTAGAAAGAGGTCCTTGTGCATTATCCTCAATCACAAATAAATTATATTTCTTTGCAATAGCATTAATTCTATCTGCATCATATGGTTGTCCCAAAATATCTACCACAATGATTGCCTTGGTTTTTTTTGTAATTTTCTTCTCAATATCATCTGGCTCCAAGCAGAAATAATCATATTCTATATCTGCAAAAATAGGAATAGCTCCATATACTAACGGTGCTGTTGCAGATGCACACATCGTATAGGGAGACACTATGATCTCGTCTCCTGGCTCTGTCCCAATTGCACCTACTGCACAATATAAGCCCGATGTGGCAGAATTAACCGAAATAGCATGTTTTACACCGTAATACTCCGCCCATTCCTTTTCGAGCGCCTGTACTTCTGGACCACCATAAAAATCATCATGCCAACAGCCTAAATATCTAGAAAGAATTCCAGATTTTAAAACCCTTGCCACAGCCTCTTCTTCTTCTTGCCCAATTACACGATATGCAGGGAATAAATCTTTTCTTACCTTATCTCCACCATTAATCGCCAATATGCTCATTATATAAATCCTCCTCTATACAACAAAGCGCATTCTCTGTTGCATTCTCCACAAAATTAAAATTTATTGTTTGTGCATGGTGTTGTAGCAGTCGCTTTAGTTCTATATATAAATCCGTTTCACTTTTCATACTATGATAAATACACATTTGATCAAGGATGAAAGGTGATTCATGTAATAAACCAATCAAAATACTAATAATCGGAACATTACATATAGCAGATTCAATTAGAAACATAGACGACATTCCACATACAATATCTACATTTTTCATTAATTCAAAACTATTCGTATCATTATTTATTGATAGAGAAACCCTGTTACTTTTGAAATTGTTTAGTATCGCATTCCAATTATCACATTTTTCTCTCGGATGTGGACGAATAATCACTTCTGCTCTAAGAGATAATTCATCACAAAGTTGTATCAAACAATTAGATAAGGCATTAAAAACCGTTTTCTCAGTGAATCCCCAGTACATACCATAATCAATACTAATGGGTTCTGATGCAAATAATATCCTTTTTCTTGTAGTATCATCACGTTTTTCTATTTTTGCATTGTTGTACTGCATCTTTACTGTATCAAAATGTGGACTTCCACACACCGTAATCTTAATACCTGGAATTCCTTCCTGTATCATACTCGTTTTAGTAAATTCGTCTATCACGATAATTCTTGAAGGTAAATAAGGATGTTCATGATTTAATTGATACTCTTTCACACCACAATAATCATACTTTGAAAATCTTATTCCAAGATTGACCCATTGATCTATAATAGCACAAGAATAGGATAGCGTCAAATTACTTTCGGAAACAAAAGGGTAGAATGCACCCATGTGATTT
>CAYWTE010000199.1:0-2812 GCA_964461145.1 uncultured Lactobacillales bacterium
AACTATAGTCAAATTAAGCTCAGAGAACACGCGAGAGAATTCTGCGACATGTAGATTAACCGCCGCAATATTAAGAGCACAGCGAACTCCAACGAACACTATTTTTTCGGAAGCAAGATTAAGAACTTCAATAGCATCGGGTATTTTAAGTCTTCTAATAACTGCCTTAGCCATTTCTTCTTCAGGAGAAATAATTTCATCAATAGCCATATTTTTTTCGGTATAAAGATCTGCCCAAAGAGGATTGATATAATCAAGGAATCTAACTCTCGCAATTTTAGTTGGAACTTTAAACAGGGAGTGAGCAACCTGACAAGCGACCATATTAACTTCATCATTTCTGGTAACTGCAATAATCATATCAGCATTAGCTGCACCTGCTTCTTCAAGAACACTGGGGTGAGATGCATAACCGCAAATAGGCTTTATTTCTAAATTATTAGTAACTTTATCGAGAATATCTTTATTTTTTTCAATTAAAGTAATATTATTATTTTCGCTAACGAGATATTTAGCAAGGGTAGTTCCGACCATTCCGGCGCCGCATATAATTACTTGCATTTTATTATCTCCTGTTATTAAATTAATTTATACCGAGCATTTTAAGCTTACGATGCAATGCCGAGCGTTCCATTCCGATTTGTCTTGCGGTTTCAGAAACGTTTCCTTTATTTTTATTAAGCACATTTATTAAATAATCTTTTTCAAACGCTTCTCTAGCATCTTTTATGTTCATAGAAAGATATTCGTGCATTTTCCCTGAAGGCATAGAAACGACTTTTGAGAAACTAATTTCAGAAGGAAGCATATTAGAATATATTTTATTGTCAACCGTGTGCCCATACATAACGACGAGCCAATCCATAATATTTTTAAGCTGCCTAACATTTCCCGGCCAATTATAAGACTGAAGTATCATCGCTGCCTCTCTGGTTATCTCTAAAGGCTTAACTCCGGTATCTATAGCTGCTTTTTGCATAAAATATTGCATCAAACAAGGGATATCCTCCCTGCGGTATTCAAGAGAAGGCACATTAATCGGAACAACATTTAAGCGGTAATATAAATCTTCTCTAAACTCGCCTTTTTCGATTGCTTTTTTAACATCACGATTAGAAGTAGCGATAATTCTAACATCAACTTCAAGTTCCTGCTCTCCGGTATTCCTCATAAATGTTTGATCTTGAAGCATTCTAAGTATCTTACCTTGCGTTCTAAGCGGCATATCAAGTATCTCATCGAGTAAAATAGTTCCGCCGTTAGCGATTTCAAGAATACCGATTTTAACACCGGATATAGTTTCTTGACCGAACAGCTCATTTTCTATTCTATCAGGATCCATAACTGCGCAGTTAACTGGGATAAAAGGCATATCGGCTCTTCCTGATTTTTGATGAATACATCTTGCCACGACTTCTTTACCGACGCCAGGCGCTCCTGTTATAAACACCCTAGAACCACTTGAAGCTATTTTTTCAATAATATTTTTAATATTTGCAATTTCGGAAGATATCCCAATTATTTCTTCTTCTTTACCATTTTGTCTTTTAAGCTGAATATTTTCTTTTTTAAGTTCAGAAGCCTCTAAAGCTCTGGAAACAACTAACAATAGCCTATCATATTGAAACGGCTTTTCGATATAATCATAAGCCCCTATTTTAATTGCCTCGACTGCGGTTTCAATATTTCCATGACCGCTAATCATAATTACAGGGATAGTTTTATTTTTTTTCTTTATTTTCTTTAAAATTTCGATACCGTCCATTTGACTTCCTTCAAGCCAAATATCTAAAATAACCAAATCAATTTGTTCATTTTCTTTTATAATTTTTAAAGCATTTTCAGCATTATCTGCTTCAAGAACATTATATTGATTATCTTGCAAGATATCGCCAATCATCATTCTGATATCTTTTTCATCATCAATTATTAAAACATTTATAGTCATTTATTAAACCTTAAACTCCAAAATTATTTTTGCACCTTTATTTTTATTTTCTGTCAGCAATATCTTCCCGTTATGATCTTGAACAATTTTCTGTACGATAGCAAGACCAAGACCTGTTCCTTTTTCCTTATTGGTAACGTACGGCTCAAGTAATTTATCTCGATTATCAATAGGCAGGCCTATACCGTTATCTGTTATTTCGATTTTAATTTTATTAGCTGTTTTAAGTAAATTAATTGTTATAATGCCATCTTTTTGATTATCAATTTTAATAGCTTCAATAGCATTTTTAAAAATATTATTAAAGAGTCTGCCTATTTGTTTTTTATCACAAAGCATTGATATATCTTTATTTTGTGCATTAAAAACAAACATTATTTCAGGATAAGCGGACTTTTGCACAAAAATTTCATCATTAATAATTTTGCCCAAATTTTCATTAAGCAAAACCGGAGCCGCCATTCTTGCAAAAGAAGAAAATTCATCAACCATCATACCGATATCTTTAACTTGCCGCACAATAGTATCGGTACATTTAACAAAAGCTTCCTCATCTTGGCTAATCTGACTTAAATATTTTCGTTTAAGCCTTTCTGCAGAAAGTTGAATTGGTGTTAAAGGATTTTTAATTTCGTGAGCGATTCTTCTTGCCACATCGCTCCAAGCAGCTTTTTTCTGAGCATTAACAAGCTCTGTAATATCATCAAAAGTAAATATAAAACCTAAACTGTTATTTTGCGTAGTAAGCGTAACA
Source organism: uncultured Lactobacillales bacterium (assembly GCA_964461145.1). Taxonomy (GTDB): domain Bacteria; phylum Pseudomonadota; class Alphaproteobacteria; order CAYWTE01; family CAYWTE01; genus CAYWTE01. The sequence goes on from CAYWTE010000199.1 coordinate 2,703, forward strand.
AAAAACTTTTTATCATTTAAGTTAATTTCTTTTTTAATTTCAGATACTTGCTTCTTTTTAATTTCATTTATCAGCTCATAAAATTCTTTTAATATTTTTTTAATGCAAAC
>CAYWTE010000200.1:0-2791 GCA_964461145.1 uncultured Lactobacillales bacterium
CACGGAACTTTTGAAAGACTTATTTCACGTTAAATAATGCCTTTTATAACCGCTCTTTTCAGGGCGGTTTTTATTTTCTAGACAATAATTTCTCATATTGTTCCATTTTTTGTATTGACATTTGTTTAAAATTATGCTAATTTGTCTATTAGTAAACGAAACAGGGGGACGAAATTATGTTTATTTTGGTGGTTCAAGAAAAACTCTTTATGGTTGTTCGGGATTCTGAAAAATCTGAAATATCTGCGGCATTTTGGATAGATACTAAAAAAATGACTGCTGAAAAGCTTATAGCAAGCAAGCAAGCATCTTCGAATAAGCTTTTAATTCCTATGACATCTCAAGATATGGATATATTTATTCAAAACGTTAAAAACTCTAAATATAAACCCATTTCTAAAGGGACAATTAAAGAACCTGCGCTTTCTTTTAGATGCCCGATAACAAGAAATAGCAAAGAAAATTTATTACAGCAGCTTTATAAAATAAAAGAAAAGCTAGAGAATTAAAAAAAAGCAGTCCTAAAATTTCTAGGACTGCTTTAACATTTTAATTTGAAAAATAAAAGAAAGACTTATTCTTTTTCTTTTCCAGGGCTAGCTTTTTCTGCAGATTTTTTAGAAGCAGAGGCTTTTTTCTTTGCTGCCTTTGTTTTTTTAGCAGCTTTTTCTTCTACTTCATCATCAGCTTTTGTATCTTCAGCTTTTTTAGTTTTAGTTGCAGATTTTTTCTTGCTTGCTTCAGCTAAAGCTGCACCTAAAATATCTCCTAAAGATGCGCCTGAATCAGAAGAACCGTACTCAGAAAGAGCTTTCTTTTCTTCTTCAATTTCTAAAGCTTTAATTGAAAGAGCAATTTTTCTATTTTTAGCATCAATACTTGTTATTTTTGCTTCGACTTTATCGCCAACATTAAACTTTTCTGTTTTTTGTTCAGCTTTGTCTTTAGAAAAATCTACTTTCTTAATAAAACCTTCAACCCCGTTAACATCGACATTTAAGCCTTTTTCATCGATTTCTTTAACAATGCAATTAACGGCATCGCCTTTTTTAAGACCTTGCAATCCTTCTTCAAACGGGTCTTTATCGATTTGTTTTACGCCTAAACTTACGCGTTCTTTTTGAGCATCAATATCAAGCACTTTAGCTTTAATATTTTCGCCTTTTTTGAAAGATTTAACGGCTTCTTCGCCTGTTGATTCCCAAGAAAGATCTGATAAGTGAACCATACCGTCAATTTCTTCACCGATAGCAACAAAAAGACCAAATTCGGTAATATTTCTAATTTCGCCTTCGATAACTGAACCGATAGGATTTTTACTTGCAAATTCTGCCCAAGGATTATTAGAACATTGTTTAATGCCTAAGGAAATCCTACGTTTAGCTTCATCAACCTCTAAAATCATCACTTCGACTTCTTGTCCCGAAGCTAAAATTTTGCTAGGATGAAGATTTTTGCGTGTCCAGCTCATTTCAGAAACATGAACTAACCCTTCAACCCCTGATTCAAGCTCAACAAAAGCGCCGTAATCAGCAATATTTGTAACTTTTCCGATAATTTTATTATTAACTTTATATTTATCTTGAACACCTTTCCAAGGGTCATTTTCGAGCTGTTTTAAGCCTAAGCTGACTCTTTGAGAATCAGAATTAAAGCGGATAATTTGAGCTTTAATTGTTTGCCCTACTTTTAATACTTCTGAAGGATGGTTAACGCGCTGCCAAGAAATATCGGTAACGTGTAAAAGACCGTCTATACCACCTAAATCGATAAAGGCGCCGTAATCAGTAATATTTTTAACCACGCCTTCAACTGTTTCGCCTTCTTTTAAGTTAGACATAATCTCAGTTCTCTTGCCTGCTCTGTCTTCTTCTAAAATTGAACGTCTTGAAACAACAATATTTCCTCTAATTTTATCCATTTTTAAGATTTCAAAAGGCTGCTCGATTCCCATTAGCGGGGTTATATCTTTAATCGGACGAACATCAACTTGCGAGCCTGGTAAGAAAGCAATTGCGCCTTTAAGATCAACTGTAAATCCGCCCTTAACTCTGCCGAAGATAACGCCGTTAACTTTTTCGCCTTTTTTATGAATTCGTTCTAAATCAATCCAAGCTTCTTCGCGTCTAGCTTTTTCTCTGGATAAAGAGATTAATCCATCTCTATTTTCATATTTTTCAACATATACATCGACTTTATCGCCAACTTTAACGTCTGCATCAAGCCCGAATTCTTTTTTAGAAATAATGCCTTCAGATTTTAATCCTACATCAACAGTAATAAAAGCATCTGAAACGGCGGTAACAGTTCCGAGAATAACTTGCCCTTGGAAAGTTTTGCTGTCCCCATATTCTTCCGTTAATAACTGCTCGAAATTTTCAAGCTCAATGCCCTCTGGCATTTTGTAATCAATAAAATAATTCATTTTTGTAAAAAACCTTATAAAGAAAGTTTTGCCGGACGCTTTATAAAGCCGGACTTATGCGGATTAAACATTTTCTTTTAATTTCCCCGCACTAGGAAGTATTTAAAAGATTTTGCACCATAACATATTTAAACCAATTTGCAAGCAAATAATTACGCTGCCGTTTTGAATTAATTAGCACCTCGAAAATGACGAAGCAGATACCCTTAAACCGCTGTAAATTTAGTTATAAGGAGTAAATGCGAGAAGTTAAGAGTGATAATTAATCCTAGCGTACATTTAGTACGTGGATTAATTAGCATCTCGAAAACGACGAAGCAGATACCCTTAAACCGCTGTAAATTTAGTTATAAGGAGTAAATGCGA
>CAYWTE010000201.1:0-2788 GCA_964461145.1 uncultured Lactobacillales bacterium
GTTAAAATTAATTGCGATAATTACATTAAGTGCAGTATTAGCATTTGTTTTAGGCTTAACGGCGACATTTTTAATAACAAATATTTATGATGTTGATTATTTAGACTTTGAAGCGACCAAAATATTTGTAATATTTTTCGTAATATTCTTTTTGCTAACATCAATGCCTTTAGGAATATTTTATATACCTTGGGGGGAGTTTGACAATGATGAAAATAATGCAAAAAAGAACAGGCAAAAAAACAAAAAAGAAAACAATAATATAGAAGATATAAAAGAAAGAGAAGCAAAGCCAAGCCTAATTTCAGAAATATTTGTAAAATTTCTTTATAAAATATTAGACATAGAAGAAACTAAACAGAAAATAGAAGATTCTGAAGTTTCCGAAAATATAAAGAATTTTCTTGATGAAGAAATGAAAAAGCAAGAAGAAATAGAAAATATGAAAGAAGGTAAAGAAAAAAATCAAGAAGAACAAGAAAAAAATAACAATAAAAATCAAGAAGAAGAAATCAATGAATACGAAGGAGAAGAAGATTACGATAATGAAATAAAAGAACAAAAGCAAGAACAAGAAAATAAAAAACAGGAATTAAAAGCGGAAGAAATAAATTATGAATTAAACCGGCATTGGTTAATGAGATTTCTAATTCAAATGATATCTTCAATTAAAGAACAAGTGCCTAATATTGATGCTTTCGGACGTTTTGGGATAAATTTAATTTTAGCAGGAGCTTGCGAAACTTTAAAATACAGGAAGAAAATAAATGAAGACAATATGCGCAAGATTTTATTGGAATCTATGGAATTAATGGGGTCAAAATTATCACAGGCAGAATATATGTTAGATAAGTTAGATGCGCTTTCTTTAGAGCCTAGATATATGAAGATGATACAAATCGGGCAAGAAGAAATGGATAATATGATAGATAATGAAGGCGATATGGATTTTAGGCAAGGAGCCTTAATATTTAAACAATGGAACGAGATAGAAAAGAATGATATCAAGCAAGCAAAAGAAGCATTAGCAAGAACAAAAAAAGATATTCCGAGCGGCATAATAGCCATAATGTTTACGGATATTGTTAATTCAGCCTTAATTCAGCAGGATATAGGAGATGCTGCCGCACAAATTAGGGTAAGAACACACAATAGAATAGTTCGTCAAGCAATAAGAAGATATAAAGGCTTTGAAATAAAGCATACCGGAGACGGAATAATGTCTTGTTTTGGCTCTATTTCTAAATCTGTAGATGCTGCAGTTAACATACAAAGAGAATTACATCAATTTAATATTGATTCCAATACTAATATACAAATAAGGATAGGGATAAATGCCGGAGAACCGATAATAGAAGATGGAGATTTGTTTGGTTCACCTGTAACAATAGCATCAAGAATTTGTAGCATAACAGGAGATTCGTCCATATGTATTTCTAATCTGGTAAGGCAGCTTATAGTAGAAAGAAAATATCCGATGAAGACATTAGGCTTTCCGGAATTAAAAGGAATAAATGAAGATATAGAAGTATTTGAAGTTGATTGGGATCCGCAAAATCAAGAAATAGAAGAAGAAGAATTTTTAACAGAAGAAGAATCCGGTAATGAAGAAGAAATAGAAGAAGAAATAGAAGAAGAATCTTTAAAAGAGCCAGAAGAAGATAAAAAAGAAACAAAAAAATATAAGAAGAAAAAAGAAGAAAGTTCAAATGAAAAAAATCTTAAACCTCAAAATAAAGAAATAAAAAGCAAGAAGGAAACATCAAAGAAAATCAATTCAAATTAAGCCAAATAGGAACGTGGTCAGAGGCTTTATTTAATCCTCTTAAATCCTTATGAATCCCGAAATCTAAAACTTTATCTGCCGCCAAAGAATTAAGCAGAAAATAATCAATAAGCATACCGTTATTTTTCTCCCAAGCTTTATGTTGATAATCCCAAAAAGAATATTTGATTTCAGGGGTTGTTTTGAGCAGATTTATGAAACCGAGATTTATAATAGCTCTAATTTTATTCCTAACTAAAGGAGTCATAAGAGCGTTATTTTTATAATTTTCAGGGTTATATACATCTTCTTCTTCTAATATAACATTAAGGTCACCAGCTACAATTACCGGCGAATTGAGAGATTTTAATTCATTCATTTTTTGATACAGAGCATCTAAAAAATCAATTTTATATTGATATTTTTTTACATCATCTAAAGGATTGCCGTTAGGAACATATACGGATATTATACGGATATTATTAATATTAACTTCTAAGAATCTAGCTTGAGAATCATTTTCTAATAAATTATCAGATATGAATTCGATTTTTTCTTTAGCAAGAATAGCAACACCGTTATAAGATTTTTGCCCCTTAACGACGGCATTATAACCTGCAGCATTAAATTCTAATAAAGGGAATGCGGGTTCTTCGCATTTTATTTCTTGCAGGCAAACGATATCTATATTTTGTTCACCAAGCCAATTCAGAACGATTGGCAACCTTGCATTTATAGAGTTAACATTAAAGCTTGCTATTTTCATTATTTATAAATTATCCTTGTTTAATAAAATTTAATAAATATATTCTAAATTAGAAATAAGTTTTTTTAAAGAAAGAATAAGTGATGTATAAGAATTTTTTATTTATAATATTTACCGTTTCTTTTGTTCTATTATGCAGAACAAGTTCAGCTTCAGATTGTGAGAGCATATCGCACAGCCCAAAATTAAAAGTTAATATTCCTGCACCACAAGTTCGGTATATTTATAATTTAAGCGGAGAAGCTTTTAACAAAGCA
>CAYWTE010000202.1:0-2788 GCA_964461145.1 uncultured Lactobacillales bacterium
TCATTACTCATCATAATGCTTTGGATATGGATTTATATTTGAGAATTGCTCCTGAACTTTATTTGAAAAAATTAGTTGTCGGCGGCTTTGATAGAGTTTTTGAAATTAACCGTAATTTTAGAAATGAAGGCATCTCAGTTAAACATAATCCTGAATTTACTGCTTTAGAAGCTTATATGGCTTATGCGGATTATAACGATATTATGGAACTCGAAGAGGAACTTTTAGAAAAACTCGCAATAGAAATTACAGGGAGCACAAAAGTTACTTTCGGGGATAAAGAAATCGATTTTAAGGGACCTTATCCAAAATATAAACTTCTTGATTTGATTAAAGAATATACAGGGCTTGATTTTAATAAAATCGAAGGCGATGCTGCTGCTAGAAATGCTGCAAAAGAAATCGGCGTTGATATTCAAGGAAATGAAAGCTGGGGTAAAGTTATAGAACTGGTTTTTGAAGAAAAAATCGAAAGCAAACTTATTCAGCCTACTTATGTTATTGATTTTCCTAAAGAAGTTTCGCCTTTAACTAAAATTCACAGGGATAATCCAAAATTAGTAGAGCGTTCGGATCTTTATGCTAACGGGTGGGAAGTCGGCCCTATATATTCTGAGCTTTCTAATCCTTTAGACCAGCGAGAAAGGTTTGAAGAACAAATGAAAGCAAGAGAAGCCGGCGATGATGAAGCGCAAATGTTAGACGAGGATTTTTTATGTGCTTTGGAACACGCTTTCCCTCCAACAGGCGGGTTCGGCATAGGAATCGACAGGTTGATTATTTTGTTAACGAATTCAGGTTCAATTAGAGATGTTATCGCTTTCCCGACTTTAAGAAAAAAATAAGAGAGGTAATTTATGGTAAAAAAAATATTAATCTGTTTTATAATGCTGCTGCTTAGCGGCTGTTATAAAGATTTAAGCGTAGGGCAAAATAAAAATTATGCAGAAGAATTGATTGGGGAAACCAGAGAAATAACCGTTACTGCCCCTAAAAAGGATTTTTATGCTATTTTTACAAAAAATACCAAGCTTTGTAAAGATGCAGGGTGCGTGATTATTGATACTGCTATGCAAACCGATTCTCTTGGTGCAAATGCTAAGCTTAAAGCTTTAATTCATCGTTCTAATTTTAATAATTACAGGGATTCTTTGAATCAAAATCCTCTTAAAATTAAAACTTATAATAACATTACTAATAATGCTTATTTTGTTAAGCCGGATATTGCAAAACGTCTTGAAGAACAAAAGGTTTTAAAGGCATCGATGATTGATTTATTAGGCAAAAGTCAGAGTAATTTTATAGAAATAATGTCGATTAAAAATGAAATTTCAACATTGCAAAATCAAATTGAATTAGCTTCAGCTATCTTGCAAATTCCTGCTAATCAGCAAACTCCAAATAGTATAGAAGCTTCTCAAGCGAGCAAAGCTGTTAATCCTTCTGAATTAGTTTTAATAGATGTGAATTTTACGGCTGATGTTTGGTACGCTCCGATTTTAAGGGCTGCTCAAAAGTTTAAGGATATTATTATAGATTCTGCAAGTGAAGCTATATTATTCTTAGCATATACTCTGCCTTGGGTGCCTGCAGCAATAATTCTTATGTGGCTGATTTCAATTGCTTTGAAAAAAAGGATTAATGTTAGCACTTCTGTGCCGGTAAAAGCTAAAGTTAAAAAACAAGAGCAAACACCGGAGAAAAAGGTTATTTCTGAACCTAATCTATAAATAAAAGGGCATTAGAAAAGTGAATGATATAACTTCGGAAACTTTTATTCCTAATGCCACGATTTTTTGTCTGCATAATAATACTATAACAATTCTTAATTTTGAAGGCGAAGTTAAAAATTTAACCTTAGAGCAAGGGGTTAAATTTGTAATTGATAAGCCTTGTATTATTTGTAATCGACCTTTTATTGAGGGAAAACTTAATATTAATATCAGGTTTTATTATGATGTTTTAGAGCTGTTTGCTTTCCTTCGCCCGTGTTCTTTTTGTCGGCCGACAATTAAAGGATTGGCAGAAAATCTGGGTATTCCTTGTCCGAAAACAACAGAGCAAGAAGCGCAAACTTTGTTAGGCTGTGTTAAAAAATTACTTACAGAGTTTTCTCAAAATCAAGAAATAGAACAATTTTGTTATCCTCTTTTAAGAGCCGGATGGAAGTGGGCAGAATTTATTCTGCTTAATATGGGAAAAAATCTTGAGGAAATGCCTCATTCAAAAACGGCGCATCGTCCTTTTATGATTTGGAATAAATTATCTGAAATTTCAGATTTCGTTCCGGTCTTTCCTCCCGGAGATGGCAGTGTTACGGAAAAACAAGCGCTTGATAGGTTAAATCTTCTTCTTGCTCAAGGGGAAAGTGAAGCTAGAGAAGAGCAAAAAGCTTATACTGCTGCGATGTGTCATAGTTTTGAGCCCAAGAAAAATAAGTCTTGTCCTAATATTGTGCTTGCAAATGCGGGGACAGGCATTGGTAAAACTTTAGGGTATATTGCTCCGGCTTCTGTTTGGGCAGAAAAAAATCAAGGTGCTGTTTGGATTAGTACTTTTACTAAAAATCTTCAAAAACAAATTGATGAAGAGCTTGATAAGCTTTATCAGGATAAAAAAATTAAGCATAAAAAGGTTATTTCCAGAAAAGGCAGGGAGAATTACCTTTGTTTGCTTAATTTTGAAGAAGCAGTTAGCCATTTGAATAATAATCCAAGTTTAACTTTATATTTGGCAATTATTGCAAGGTGGGCTTTAAGTACTCGGGACGGGGATTTAATCGGGGGAG
>CAYWTE010000203.1:0-2763 GCA_964461145.1 uncultured Lactobacillales bacterium
GCGATGTTTAAATTATTATCAGCAATAATGCGGCTGATTTTTGCTATCATTCCCGGTTTGTCTTTTGAATTAATGTAAATCATATTAGGGGAAACTTCAGCTTCAAGTTTGACGTCATTTATAGCAACAATCCTTGCTGCCTGTCCGCCTAAAAGCGTCCCTGATGCACTGAAATCGCCATTTTGTGTGGTTACTTTTACCGTTATGCTGGTTTTATAGCTTCTGATTTCAAAACGTTTTGCTTCTATTATTTCTATGCCTTTTTCTTTAGCAATTAAGCCGGCATTTACCATATTTACATTTTCGGTTATGTGTGAGAAAATATATTTTAAAACCGTTGCAGTTAAAGGTTTTAAGTTAAGTTTAGCGGCTTCTCCGGCATATTCGATATTAATGGATTTTATCGCTCCTGATAAAGTTTGTCCCACTAAAGATGCGATATCAGCACAAATTTTAAGGTAAGGTTTTAACAACAAGCTTTCTTCTGCTGAAATTGAAGGCATATTAACAGCATTAGAAACTATTCCTTCCTTTAAAAAGGCTGAGATTTGCTCTGCAATTTGAAGGGAAACTTTTTCTTGTGCTTCAATAGTTGAGGCGCCTAAATGCGGGGTGCAGAATATTTTTTCTTCTTTAAAAAAGATGTGATCCTTTGCCGGCTCTTCTTCATAAACATCAACCGCAGCGCCTGCAACTTTGCCTGACCTTACAGCTTCTACTAAATCTTCAGATACGACTAATGACCCTCTGGCACAATTGATGATTCTAACTCCGTCTTTCATCTTTGCAATAGTGTTTTTATTAATCATACCTTTGGTTTTTTCATTCGCCGGAGTGTGAAGTGTGATAATGTCTGCTTTGGCAAAAATATCTTCAAGTTCGACTTTTTCTATCCCTAAATTTTCAGCTTTTTCATTCGATAAAAAGGGGTCAAATGCAATGACTTTCATTTTTAAGCCGACAGCCCTTGAGGCAACGATTGCTCCGATATTGCCGCAGCCGATTATTCCTAAGGTTTTGTCAAATAATTCAATGCCCATACATTTGGATTTCGGCCACGCATTTTCTTTGGTGAGCTGATTGGCAAGCGGAAGATTTCTGGCTAGCGACATCATCATCGCAATGGTGTGTTCTGCAGTGGTGATGGTGTTGCCAAACGGGGTGTTCATTACGATAACGCCTTTTGACGTGGCATAGTCAACATCAACGTTATCAACCCCTATGCCGGCACGCCCGACTACTTTTAATTTCGGCAGGGCTTCTAAAATTTCTTTGGTAATTATGGCATTAGAGCGGATTGCTATTCCGTCTGCGTCTTTTGCAGCTTGAATTAATTCTTCAGAAGAAAGTCCCGGTTTTATTTCATAATCAATGTTGTTTTTTTCAAAAACGGCAAGGGCGTTTTTATCAAGTTTATCAGCTATTAGTACTTTAGGCATTTTCAAATTCCTCTTTCGTTGTTTCATAAGCATATTCTATCCACGGCAGCAGAGCCTTTATATCTGAATTTTCAGTTGTGGCGCCACACCAAATTCTAAGTCCGGCAGGAGCCATAGTGTGTGTTTTTATGTCAAAAGCAGCTTCTTCGGTTTCTAAAATTTTGCAAAGCCGTTTTATTACTTCCCATTGTTTTTCCGGTAAATAAGAATCAAACCAAGCAGCCTTTATGCTAAGGCAAACAGAAGTTGTTGAGCGAGTTTGCGGCTTTGAGGCTAAAAATTCAATCCAAGGGGTTTTGTTTACCCAATCTTCAATAACCTTAAAATTCGCTTCAGTTTTTGCAATTAAAGCGTTTTCTCCGCCCAAATTCTTTGCCCAATTTAAGGCATCTATGGCATCTTCTACGCAAAGCATTGACGGAGTGTTTATTGTATCTTCATTGAAAATTCCATCTAAAAATTCGCCTTTTTTAGTTAATTTAAATATTTTTGGCAGCGGGCGGTTTTCAGGCGTATAAGTTTTGAGTCTTTCTATTGCTTTCGGGCTTAAAATTAATATGCCGTGAGCTGCTTCTCCGCCTAAAACTTTTTGCCAAGAAAAAGTGAAAACATCAAGTTTCGACCAATCCATTTTGTAGGCAAACGCTGCGGAAGTGGCATCGCAAATTGTAATGCCTTCTCTATCTTTGCTAATCCAATCAAGGGTAGGGACTCTTACTCCTGAAGTTGTGCCGTTATATACAAAAACAGTGTCGTGAGAAGGGTTTGCTTTGGACAAATCAGCAATTTCCCCGTAAGGCGCTTCATAAGAAAAAACATCTTTAATTTTTAATTCGGAAACAATGTCTTTTAGCCAAGTGCTGCTAAAATTTTCCCAAGCAAAAACGTCAACAGGTTTTGCTCCTATCATATTCCAGATAGCCATTTCAACAGCACCGGTGTCTGATGCGGGGACTATGCCTATTTTGTAATTGTCAGGAACGCCTAATAATTCTCTTATAAGGCTTGTTACTTCTTTTAATTTGGCTTTTCCTGATGCGGAACGGTGAGATCGTCCTAATAAAGCGTTTTGCAAAACGTTAACATTCCAGCCAAGACGTTTTACGCAAGGACCGGAAGAAAAGAAAGGCCTAATAGGCTTAACAATAGGTTTTTCCATAATTTTATCTCACCTTTTTAAATTTTAACAATAACAATAATACGAAATTCACAAAGCAGAAAAGTTTTTGTTTGTGAAAATGACTTTTAACCTAATTTAATAATAAAAGCACTAAAAAAATAAGATAATTGACAGGATAAAAAATATTATATATTTTCAGCTTAA
>CAYWTE010000204.1:0-2752 GCA_964461145.1 uncultured Lactobacillales bacterium
TCTGGGGATAGGCGTGGCAGTCATTACTAAAATATCAGGATTAAGCCCTTTTTCGGCTAAGTTTAAGCGTTGGAATACCCCAAAGCGATGCTGTTCGTCAATTACACATAATTTTAAGTCTTTGAATTTTATATCTTTTTGAAATAAAGAATGAGTGCCAATTATTATTTGCGTTAAGCCGCTTTCTAAATCTGTTAAAATATTTTGCCGCTCTTTGCCTTTTATTTTACTTGAGATAAAGCTTATTTTAACCCCTATTTTATCACAAAAAGGTTTTAAGTTTTCATAATGCTGTGAGGCTAAGATATCTGTCGGAGCCATTATGCAGGATTGATATCCGCATTCGATGGCGTTCAACATCGTAAAAAGTGCCACAATAGTTTTGCCGCTGCCGACATCGCCTTGCAGCAATCTTAACATTTTATTCGTTGATGCCATATCTTCATTTATTTCTTTTATAACTCGTTTTTGAGCCGAAGTTAAAGGAAAAGGAAGTGTTTCTAATAATTTTAAGCGTAAATTACCATCACCTTTAATGGAAGTTCCCTTAAAGCTTCCTTCATAATGGCGGATTATGCTCAAAGCAAGCTGGTTTGATAAAAGCTCATCGTAAGCTAGTCGCTGCCTTGCTTTGTTAGTTTCTTTTAAGTCGTCTTCTGATTGTGGATTATGCAGTTTTATTAGGGATTCTTTAAAACTAGGCCAGCCTTTAGCTTTTAAATCTGCATCATTTTGCCATTCGGGAAGATTAGGGATTGATTTTAAGGCTTCTTGAATATGCTTTATTAAAATTTTGTTCGATAAATTTGCCGTTAACGGATAAATCGGCTCGATTTTTTTTATTAAAGCTTCATCTTCTTCTTTGCCAATGTAATCAGGGTGAGTTATTTGCAAGGTATCATTAAAAAATTCAACTTTGCCGCTGATAATTCTAACAGAGCCTTCAGGGAGTTCAGATTTTAAGTATTGTTCTTGCCCTTTGAAAAAGACTAAGTATAAAAAACCGCTTTCGTTAGAGCAGATAATTTTATAGGGGCTGTTTCTTTTTTTAGGCGGTTCGTGATGATTTATTGTTACCTTAAAAGTGGCAATCTTACTCGGAATTGCATTCGGAATATTTGGTGAATATCGGCGGTCAATAAAAGAATATGGCAGGTGAAATAATAAATCAATCAACTTAGTGCAGCCTAATTTGCATAACTTTTGAAGCGTAATCTTTCCTATACCTTTTACTTGCGTTAAAGGATTAAATAAAATATATAAGATTTCTGGCCGCATATGTTTTTTTATTTTTTATGATTAAACTTGATTGATATGATAAACTTAAATGATATACTTGTAAATAAAAACAGAAATATAACTAACGTAGTTAACGGGTATGAAGCTGTTATATTATCTAAACTTGCACTTGAAAAACAGTTACTTTTTATTGCTAAAGACGGTATAAAAGCTGAAAATACTAAAAATTTATTAGAGTTTTTAGTCCCTGATTTAAAAATCTTAAATATTCCTTCTTATGATACGGTGCCTTATGATAGAATATCGCCTAATAAAGATGTTTTATCACAGCGGATTAAGGCTTTTTCAGGGTTGGCTAAGGATTATAAGGCTTTTGATGTAATCATTACTACCGTTAATGCTTTTATGCAAAGAGTACCTCCGCAGAGATTTTTTCTTAATTCTTGCAGGGTAGTTGAAAAAAATAAGCCGCTTGATTTAGATGAATTTACAGCTTTTCTTTTTAAAAACGGATTTAAGAGGGTTTCTGAGGTTTTAGATAAAGGCGAATATGCCGTTAGAGGCGGGATATTAGATGTTTTTTCTTCCGTTTGCAATTATCCTGTTAGGATAGATTTGTTCGGTGATAAAATTGAAAGTATGAGAGCGTTTGATACTATCTCGCAAAAGTCAATTTATGATGTTGAAAATTTCTCAATAATGCCGGTTAGCGAATTTATTTTAACTTCAGAATCAATAACTTGCTTTAGAACAAAATATAGAGAACTTTTTGGAAATATAAGCAGGAATGACCAGCTTTATGAAGCCGTTTCTCAAGGGATTTATTTTGACGGATTAGAAAATTGGCTGCCGTTGTTTTTTGATAAAATGCAAATTATTTCTGATTATGTTCCAAATGCGCAAATAATAGTTGATGCCGATGCAAATTTTGCAGCTAACTCTAGAGCGGAAACTGTTTTCGATTATTTTAATGAAAGAATTAGGGCTAAAAAAGAAGCTCTTGATGATTTTATTTATAATCCGATTCCACCGCAAATGTTTTATTTAAATGATAAAGAGTTTTTTGATTTTTTAGAACAAAATAATTCGATATTTTTATATAAAACGCATATTAAAGATGCTGTTGATTCAGATAGTTATCCGATAAAAACTTTTGCAGTATCAAGGCTTGATGAAAATAAAAACGTTTATCAAGATGTGATTGATTTTATAAATTTAAAGAAAAATAAAAAAGTTATAATTGCAGCGGTTTGTGAGGTTTCTCTTAATAGAATCAAGAACTTGCTTCTTCAATACGGAGCAGATAATCCTAATGTTGTTTGTCTGCCGATTATGAACGGTTTTGAAGATGATGAAATTTGTATTATTTGTGAGCAGGAAATTGTTGGAGAAAAACTGATTAATAATCCAAAACGCCATAAAAAAGCTAAGAATTTTATCAAAGATGTCAGCGAAATTGAAGTAGGGGATATTGTAGTTCATTCAGACCATGGAATAGGGCGGTATTTAGGTT
>CAYWTE010000205.1:0-1425 GCA_964461145.1 uncultured Lactobacillales bacterium
GTCGTTTTCGAGATGCTAATTAATCCACGTATTTAATATACGCTAGGATTAATTAGCACTCTCAACTCCTCGTATCTATCTCTTATAAATCAATTTTAAAATAAAAAATGTCGCTTTTACCCGAACATTTGTTTCCTTGCTATTTTGCGGAGTTCGTCGATGGGTTCTAAGTTTTCATTAACGCCTTTGTTTTCATAATACCAAAATGTCCAGCCATTACAAGCAGGCAGTCCTTGTACAGCAGCTCCTACTTGATGAATTGAGCCGCTGATATCTTCGGTTGCCAAGCTTCCGTCTGCTCTAACGCTTGCTTTATATTGTTTTTTGCCGTCATATAAAATATCTCCAGCAGATAATAATCCTAATTCTAAAACGCTGCCAAAGGGGACTTTAGGCTCTTTTTTCTTTTCGGTTACGTTTAAAAAGTTTGCGTTGCCGCATTCAGGAATGGAGGCTAATCTTTTTTCTGCGCCTTTAATATAATTTAAATCACGCTCAATGCCGATGTATTTCCTGCCTAATTTTTTTGCAACAGCGCCGGTTGTGCCGGTGCCGAAAAACGGGTCTAAAACTATGTTGCCAGGTTTGCTTGAAGATAAAATTACTCGGTATAATAAGCTTTCAGGCTTTTGGGTGGAGTGAAGTTTTTCACCATTTTCATCTTTTAATCTTTCGCCGCCGCTGCATAAAGATAAGTTCCAATCGCTGCGCATTTGTGTGCCTTCGTTTAAGGATTTCATAGCTTCGTAATTAAATGTATATTTTGCATCTTTGCTTTTTGAACACCAAATCAGAGTTTCGTGAGCGTTGGTAAATCTTGTGCCCTTAAAATTAGGCATCGGGTTGTTTTTGTTCCAAATAATGTCCCCTAATATCCAAAATCCTAAATTTTGAAAGGTGCAACCTACACGGAAAATATTGTGGTATGAACCGATAACCCAAAGAGCCCCATTGTCTTTTAACACTCTTTTGCACTCTTTTAGCCAAGCATTGGTAAAATTATCATAAGCAGCAAAATCATCAAATTTATCCCAGTCATCATTAACTGCATCAACAAGGGAATTGTCCGGACGTATTAAATCTCCCCCTAACTGCATATTATAAGGAGGGTCGGCAAAAATTAAATCTATCGAATTAGCGGGTAATTTCGAAAGCTCTTCTATGCTGTCGCCATTGATGATTATGTTGGTTTTAAGGTCACCCATCGTACGCTTATCCTTTTTTTATAAAAATCCCTAATAATTTTAGACTAAATGATATTTCTCAAAAAAAGGTTAACCGAATTTAAAAAAACAAAAAGACGGAAAAATTAGCTGTTTAATTTATTCAACTAAAATTCCATCTTTTTCAGGAAGTGGGTAGAGCTTGATGGCTCCTTCGGAAAAGAGCTGTCCGTCTACCCACCATTCGTTCTTGAGGTAATGC
>CAYWTE010000205.1:1435-2740 GCA_964461145.1 uncultured Lactobacillales bacterium
AACTAAAAATCCGTCTTTTTCTGCTAAGGGATATATTTTGGCTTGATTATCTGATAATAAATGTCCATCTATATACCACTCGTTCTTGAGATAATCTTCAAAAACTTCCAGCTCGTTTGCAAAAAGCTTTTCAGCTTGCCGTTTCAAAGCTGCTCCCCAACCAATAGGACCTGATATTTGCGTGTTAAAAGCAAAAAGGCCTGTTATTTTTTCCGAGGAGTATTCGTTTATCTTTACTACTTCTCAAAATCTTCTTTTGAGATAGTTTGCATTGGTTCTAATTCCATTACAAAGTTCCCATATACCCTTACGGGTGTTTTTTACTTGCCATAAAAATCACTTATAAAAATAATTTTTGTAAGTTAATTTTTATCAGATTCGCTGTGATTTGTCAATAAAAATTTGTCTAAAACAGGTCGCCTTGAGAAATTATTTGTGCAATCGGAGCAAAGGTTTTTCTGTGATGCTCTGTTATGCCGTATTTTTTTATGGCGAGGACGTGTTCTTTTGTTGGGTAGCCAAAATTTTGTTCCCAGCCGTATTCAGGGTGATTTTTGGCTAACTCTTTCATAATTTCATCTCGGGTGGTTTTAGCAATTATTGAGGCTGCGGCAATTGAGGTTGATTTTCCATCGCCTTTGATGATTGCTTGTGTTTTGCAAAAAATCTTTGGGGCGTGATTACCGTCAATTAAAGCTATTGATATTTCTTCTTTTTGTTCTTTTAATTTTTTTAAGGCCCGCTCCATTGCCGTAAATGTTGCTTTTAAGATATTGAGCCGGTCTATTTCTTGAGGAGAGCAAATGCCGATACCATATTTCATTTCATTACAATTAATCAAGTAATCATAAGCTTTTAGCCGTTTTTTCTCTGATAATTTTTTTGAATCATCTATTAATTCTAAAAAATTTAAGGTTTGTGTTTTGAAAATTACCGCAGCGGCGACAACAGGGCCGGCTAATGGGCCTCTGCCGGCTTCGTCTACGCCGCTTATTTGTCCGTTTAATCCATTTTCTATGCTAAAATCTGTCATAATTTGCTAAGTTATAACAAAAAACTTGTTTTTAATAGTTTTTTTAGCTATATATGAGAAAATATTTTATAAAATAATATTGTAGGTAAAAATATGCCCCTTAAAATTGAACTAAAACCTAATGAAAGAATTATTATTGGTGAAGCTCTTATCACTAATGATAATGAAAGAATTCACTTTTTTATAGAAGGGGAAGCTCCGATATTGCGCGAAAGATTTATTATGCGGGAGGCTGAAGCTAATACTCCTTGCCGCAGAATTTATTATGTCGT
>CAYWTE010000206.1:0-2737 GCA_964461145.1 uncultured Lactobacillales bacterium
GTTATATTTGCTTGATATAAACGTCAAGAATTTCATTAGATATGGGCATAAATTCACCTGTATCCGTCCATAATAATCCGCATTCAACCTTTTTATCTTTAAAAATCTCTGCTATGGACGCTTTATATGCCGCTAATTGCTTTAAGTAACTCTTGGGAATCTCCTCTATATTTTGCGGAATTTGTTTGTTGCTCTTAAAATCAATTATGATTACTTTATCCGGCAAGACTACCAGCCTATCTATTTTTCCGCTTATGATTTTATTCCCGACTATTCCTGAAACAGCAACTTCTCCGCTTGAATCACCGCCAAAAAAGTTTGCGAATTCTTCTTTATTTATGATTTTTAATATTTGCTCTAATATTTTTTCTTGTTTTGTTTTTGAAAGCTCTTTTGCCTGATTTTGGATATATTTTTTTAAGTTTTCTTCCCTTTTATCTTTCGATACTAGCGGCAGTATTTCTAAAATTTTATGAATTATTCGCCCTTTAATATATTTATAATTTTCATCTGCTTGCAGGGGTGAATTTGCTATTATATCTTCATCTTCTATCCTTGATGGCGCTAGAGGCTTAAACGGAGCAATTTCCTTTGCTGCAGGCTTGTTCCAGCTTGGAGAAGTTTTTATTTCAATATTTAATTCTTCTTGTTCTTCTTTTTTTATAGCTATTTGTTGCTTTTCAAATATTCTTAAAATACCGCTTTTTTCTTCTTTTTGTGCGATATCTTGCAGGCCTTTACTGATTAAATCGTGCCAATTGTTTTCTTTTGCTGCTGTTTTATTATCCCATCCGGTTATGTATAAACGGTCTTCTGCTCTGGTTAAAGCTACATATAACAAGCGATTTTGCTCCTCTTCTTTTAAGGATTTTGTCCGTTCTTTTTGTTTTTTATAGTATTCTGAACTAAAATCTGCTTTCGGCGACCAAAAGAGCAGGCCTTCTTCATCTTCTAAAATATCATCTGTTTTTGTGCTTTTATATTTTGTATCTGCCAAGAAAACTATGCTGGATTGAAGCCCTTTTGAACCGTGCACCGTTATTATTCTGACTGCATTTTTATGCTCTTGTTCTCTTTTTAACTCTATTTTGGTGTTTTTAAGCCAATATAAAAAGCCTTGAAGCGTTGGGATATGCGTTTGCTCATAAGATAAGCATAAATTCATAAATTCATCTAGGGCGTCTGAAGCTTCTGCTCCTAATCTTCTTAAAAATTCTTTATACCCGCCTAGGCTTAAAACTTCTGAATAAAGTTCAAAAGGTCTTATAAAATCTGCTTTTGATAGTAATTCTTTTAATTTTCCCGATATCTTCTCATATTTTTTATTGTTTTTTAAATTTTGCCAAAGATTGCCTTTGCGATTATAACAAAGCTCAAATAATTCTTCTTCAGTTATGCAAAAAAGCGGACTTTTTAATAAACACGCCAAATTTAAATCGTCTTCAGGAAGCAATAAAAACTGCCCTAATGCCATTAAATCCTGCGTTACTAATTGGTCGGTTAAAATCATTCTATCAATTCCGCAAACTTCTATTTTTGCCTCTTTTAGTTCGCTAATTAATGTTTCTATAAAGCCTTGCCAGCGTTTTTGCAGTAAAATCATTATATCCCCTGCGTTTATTGGGCGATTTTTAGATTCTAATATTTCCTTATTATTGATTAAAGATTTAATTTTATCTGCAACTTGTTTGGCGCAAGTTATTTCCGCTTTATCTGCAGCTATCCTTTCTATCATTGGCTTAAAACCGTTTATTTGAACGTTTTCTAAAGCTTCTATGCTTGGCCAGACTTCAACTAACCCCCCTTCGCCTTCTCTTGCAGAATAATGCGTTATGTTTTCTGATTCTAAGGCTACTCCTTTTCTTGCTGCGGTATTCTTTGAGCTGAAAATCTCGTTAACAGCCCGTAAAACCGCATTAGATGACCTGAAAGACGTGTTCATATCAACTTTTTCAAAGGCCTTTCCTGATAAAGGAATTTGAATTGATAAATCCTTAAAAGTTTTATCAAAACTTTCCGGGTCTGCTCCTTGAAAACTAAATATTGACTGCTTTTTATCTCCAACTGCAAAAATTGTTCGATTTTTTTGATTGGCGCTTTCTCCGCTAAAAAATTCAGATAAAATTTCTTTGATAATATGCCATTGTGCTTGGCTGTTATCTTGTGCTTCGTCTACTAAAATATGCTCTATACCGAAATCTAATTTGTAAAGTATCCACGGAGCAATGTTTGGCTTGCTTAATAATTTTTCCGTTAAAATTATCAAGTCTTCGTAATCCATTTGTCTGTTTCTTATCTTTAAGATATCATAACTTTTTATAAAGGCTGAGCCTATGGTAATTAAGCTTTTTGAAGCTATAAAATCTGTAATGTTTTGGCTGTTCGTTATGTAATCTAAAACTCTATTTGCTTCTTTTTGCATTGTATCTTCAATCAAAGGATTATTTGTTTTTGTCTTTAATGTTGTCAGAGTTGAATAAATGGTATTTTTATCTGTTAAAAATGCTCTGATATAAATTTTTAATGTTTGTTTTTTATCTGTTGAACTTAAAAAAGCCGCTATTTTTTCAGCTTTTTCTTTATCTTTTGTTGAACCTTGCATTAATGGCTCTATTATTCCCTTTATTTCTTCTTTTGGTGTGTTTTTTATAAATTCGGCTTCTAATTCTTGCAGATTTTCTTTTTTTACGTTTAATTTTTGTTTTATATTTTCTAAAACTCCTTCTTTTGAGCCAAA
>CAYWTE010000207.1:0-2730 GCA_964461145.1 uncultured Lactobacillales bacterium
GTAGTATTTGCTCCATTTTTCTAAATAAGCCATTTCATTAAAACAAGAATTAAACTCTGTTCATAATCAAGGCATTTCTTACCCTGATTTAAACTATGACATAACTGGCACGCGAACATTTATAGACCCAACGCAACAATCAATATCTATTAATTCCGGCGAAGTAAGAATGGTAATCTTAAATAATGACGGCAGCCAAAAAGCAACAACTACATTAAGCGAATTAGGCTTTACCAGCGGCACGATGTCAGAACTTGCAGGGGTTGTACAAAATTGGCTTCAAGCTGACGTTAATGGAGCAGGATTAACAAATGCTTCCGTTGAGTTTGACAGCCAAGGTAAAATGACGATTGACTTAGGAACATCTGAATATGGGATAGGCTTTAGAGATGAGGTTAGTTCTCTGCCGGGAGCCGAACAAACAAATGCTGAAATATCTTTTGATGCTGACGGCATAGGCGTAGGCGGAGAAAGCAAAACATATTCGGGATTCTCAAATTTCTTAGGCTTAAATGATTTACTAGTAAACAACAGCAAAGATTGGATGTATGACAGTAATGTGGTAAGCAAAAATTTCAAACCGTTAATTAGCGCAGCATCTCCTGCGACACTTCACTTTTCCGATGAAGATAATGGAATTAATTACACATCAATAACTCTTTATGCCGGAGAAAGCATTCAAGATTTAGCCAATAAAATTAATACTAGCGAAGATTTAAAAGGTAAAATCTCTGCAGAAATTATAAAAGACGGTAATGGATATCGTTTAAGAATAATCAACCAAGATTCTCAAGAACAAATGGAAATAACTGAAAGCGGCAACAATAATATTTTATCGCAATTAGGATTAAGTCCTTCAGATTGCGGACTTGCGACTACGATAGGCATTAATAATAATATAGCCGTAAATCCAAATTTAATGTCAACGGGAACAGTTGAATATAACATAGTTTCAGGAAGTTACTCAATTGGAGAAAACTCTAATTCTATCTCGATTAAAATGGCAGGCTTATTTAGTAGAGAATTAAGTTTCAAAAGCGCTGGAAATATTACAAACGGTAATTATAGTTTAAGTAATTATGCATCTTTAGTAATTTCCAAAATGTCTGTAAGTGCCAGCAATTCGACTGCTGATTATGAATATCAATCAGAATTAGTAACCACATTAGAAACAAAATATGCTAATGTCAGCGGTGTAAATTTAGATGAAGAATTATCAAGCTTAATTTTATATCAACAAAGCTATACAGCATCTGCAAAAGTTATTAGTACAGCATCAGATATGCTGGATATATTAATGAATATTTTCAGGTAATAAGGAGAATACGAAAAATGGTTAACAGAATATCAACCTCAGCTTTTTATAACCTTAATTTAAGCAATCTTAGTAAGATACAAAAAAACGTTTATCTCCATAGCTTCCAAGGAACGACAGGATTAATCGGCGAGAATTATGCTTGCTTAGGCTCAAACACATATAATCTTTTAACTTTTGAAAATCAGCAATCTACCGCCAGTCAGTTTATAACCAACAACACAACGACCAAAACTTATGTAGATTCGAGTTATAAAGCTTTAGAATCCGTTCAAACTGCTATAACAGATTTTCAATCAGCTTTAAACACTTTTTATCAGTTAGATTTAAGTAATCTTAACCCTGATTATGCATATTTAGACACAACTGATGCAAATGCCACAGTTGAAAGTTGTGCTTCTAACACAGGGGATTTAACTTTCAATATGACTACCAACACTATTTCTGCAGGAGAAGATATATTTAAAAACGTAACAGCAGGCAGCACCATTTCTTTAGATATAGATGCCGCACAAGCAAATAAATTTCGCCATTATGTAACAAACAGCAGCGGAGAAGTTTTAATGCGTGACACTGCTGTTCCTCCTAATGAAATTTATGTTGATGCTGAAGATATGACCTCTCACGTCGGATATTCTCCTGTCTGGGAAAGCGAAATAGATGATTCTTTAGCAAAAACTTATTATGTAACGGCGGTTTCATCTGACGGCAAAACGATTACCGTTTCTGAATTAACTCCGGTAACTTCTAGTTTAACGGTTCACTCAAGCCCTGAAAGCTTAGCAACACCGTCTATTTTAAGTACATATCCAGACGCGAATACGCCTGAATACACAGCATCAAGCTCTAACGTAACATCAGAAACTTTTTCCGGAGTTAATGTTAACTTTTTAACCACAAAGAATGTAGATTCTGAAACTATTTCAAAAATAACTTCAATTCAGCAGGAAGCTTTTAATACGCTTAAATCTGTTATTGACGTCTTAAATAACACAAAAATAGGCAATCACTACTTATTCGGCGGCGGGAATGATAATAATCAGCCGGTAAATTTCCCATTTGATACTCTAGAAGAGTTTCAAGCATATTATAATGGCACAACGACAACAGTTCCGCAAACAGCAGCTGCAAATATGTCTGATTTCGAAGTCTTTTTCAAAAATACCGGCGGAGAATTAACCTTATCCAGAGATTTAAATGCTAATGATATCGGTTATATAACAAGCGTTGACCCTATAGTGCTTGATACCTTAAACGCTTCGAGTACAATTACCGGAAATATAGGCCTTGATGCTTCTAAAAACATCATAACTTGCCAAAACAAGGGAAGTTTCAGCCATATCGGAGCTGGAGATACTATTATTTTAGATTACGAAACGGTTACTGATAACGGCATTGACCCTCCAACAACAGTG
>CAYWTE010000208.1:0-291 GCA_964461145.1 uncultured Lactobacillales bacterium
AAATAATTTACTTGGGACTTTTGTCGTTCCTTCTGCATATATTTCAAGCAAGCTTAATGATAATTTAGCTGCCGCTTTAACGATTAATTCTCCATTTGCTCTTGCTACCGAATATTCTCCTAATTGGGTAGGGCGTTATCACGCAGTTAAATCTGAAATTAAAACTTATAATATTTCTCCGACTTTAAGCTATAAATTGAATGATAATATTGCTGTAGGCGGTGGTCCGGTAGCTCAATATTTTGAAGCTCAACTTACTAATGCTATGGATTTTTCAAGTGGAGCAGCTCC
>CAYWTE010000208.1:301-1638 GCA_964461145.1 uncultured Lactobacillales bacterium
TATGCAGATATGCAAGGCGCCGGTTGGGATTTAGGCTGGACAGCAGGGGTTATTCTTACTCCTCGTGATGATTTTAGGGTAGGTTTTTCTTATCGCTCTAAAACGGAATATGATATTAATGGCGAAGTTGATTTTGAAGTTCCTGCTCCTGCTTTTGCTGCTGCAGGGTATGTTAATCAAGGGGCAACAACAAAAATTACGCTTCCTTCAATTTATAATTTCGGTGCAAGGTGGGATATTGATGAAAAATGGGCAGTTATGGGGGAAGTTGATTGGGTTAGATGGTCTTGCTGGAATAAGCTCGATATCGATTTTGACCGCTTAGCTAATAATTCTGTTACTATTTATAACTGGAGAGATACTTGGTTTACATCTTTAGGAGCAGAATATAAATGGAATGATAAACTTACATTAAAGGGCGGGCTTGCTCTTGACCAATCTCCGATTAAGCACGCTGAAACTCGTACTCCGAGAGTTCCTGATGCTAGTAGGCAGTGGATTTCTGCAGGCGCTGATTATAAATATAGTGATAATCTTACTTTTAATGCCAGTTTCAGCTATATTATGATAGATACGAGTTATTCTGATTTATCTGCTGCTGATGCCGGAAATTCAGGCAGAGGCGATTTGCAGGCAAAATATTCAGGGCATATTGATGTTTTATCACTTGGACTAAAATATACCTTTTAACTAAGTTATCACTTAGCTGACTGCCAGATTTTGAGCATATTTTGAAGATTTTCGGCGTTAAGTTTTATGTCTTTTTCTTTGTAATATTTTTCAACTTTTCTAAATCTTTTTTCAATTTTTAAGCAGGTATCTCTTAAGGCATCTTCAGAACTTATGTGATACCTGTTTGCTAATGTTACTGCTGCAAAAAGTAAATCACCAATTTCTTCTTTTATTGCGGTTTCTTTATTATTTTTTACTGCTTCTTCTAATTCTGAAAATTCTTCTCTTATTTTTTCAAAAGCTTCTTCATTACTATTCCAATTAAATCCGGTTTTAGCCATTCTTGACTGAATTTTTGAGGCTTTAACAAGTGCAGGGGCAGCATCACAAATGTCATCAAGTGCACTTTCTATCTTTTTCTTTTCTGAACGCTCAACTGCTTTTTCACTTTCCCAATATTTATTCCAGTTGTTTGCCCATTCATCTCTGTCCATATCCCCAAAAACGTGCGGGTGACGGCGTATCATTTTTTTCGTTATCGCTTCTACGACATCACTGAAAGTAAAAGCGCTGAGCTCTTTTGCTATCTGGGAATGAAAAACTACTTGAAGTAATAAATCTCCTAATTCATCGCATAAATCTTTCATATCGCCTCGATTTATGGC
>CAYWTE010000208.1:1648-2724 GCA_964461145.1 uncultured Lactobacillales bacterium
TCTTCTATTGTAAAATTTGCGATGGATTTAAAATCTTGTTTGATATCCCACGGACAGCCTTTCTCTTTATCTCGGAGCTGTTCCATTATCTTTAATAAATTTTCCATAATTAAAATACTTTGCTGCTTTAAGATGTTTAGTGTTTAGTGCGGATTAAATAAGGGTGGTAGGGGCGGGGAGACTCGAACTCCCATGGTGTTGCCACCGGCGGATTTTGAATCCGCTGCGTCTACCGATTCCGCCACGCCCCCTTAAAAAGTTTTATTACCCTAAAAAATATTTATTAATTAGTCAATAAAAATTATTTTATTAATAATTGTTTTATGTTAATTGTATATTATCTAAAGACTTATATGGAGCTAATATTGTTTGAATTTGATAAAATTATTATGCAAGCTGATGAGGAATATAATAACCAAAATTATTATAATGCCGCAGAGCTTTATAAAAAAGCATTAAATATTAATCCTAATGATATTGCTGCTCTTATTGATTATGGCAATGCTCTTGATGCTTTAGGGCAAAAAGATGAGGCTGCCACTTCTTATAAAAAAGCTTTAGAAATTAAGCCAAAAAGTGCTACGGCTTTTACTAATTTAAGCGGAACACTTTATGAGCTCGGTAAATTTGAAGAGGCATTAAACGCAGCTGAGGAAGCCTTAAAGGTTAAGCCTGATTCTACTGCGGCAATTATTAATAAAGCTAATTGCTTAGATGCTTTAGGGCAAAAAGATGAGGCTATTAAATATTATGAAAGAGTTATAGAAATAGACCCTAATTATGCCCTGCCTTATGCTAATCTCGGCAATACTTATTATGAAAAAAATATGTATGAAAGGGCGATTTTTTATTCACTTAAATCTGTGGAATTAGATGATTCAGATATTAACGCTTTTATTAATCTCGGTAATGCTTATGATGCTATTAATGAAAATGAAAAGTCTTTAGAAAATTATCATAAAGCACTTAAAATAGACCCCGACAATGTTACTGCTCTTAACAATATCGCTACTATTTATGAAAAAATTGAAGATTTTAATAATGCCTTAAAATATTACTGGAAGGCTATTTCCTTA
>CAYWTE010000209.1:0-2672 GCA_964461145.1 uncultured Lactobacillales bacterium
AATTGATTAACAAGCCTGGATTCTAAGCCTTTTATTAAGTTTTCGTGGTTAACTTTTCCTGCAGCAGAGACTTTCATATTGGGAAATCGGAAGTATTTTCTATGAAAACTCTCTATATTTTCTTTGGTTAAATTAAATATTCCTCTTTGGGCATCTTCAGAGGTAATAAATCTATCATAAGATTGTTTTAATATTTGCCATTCAGCTTGATTAAGCGGAGTAGCTTTATTTTTATCTAAAATTACTTGCGTTCGTTTTTTTATTTCTTCTAAATATTTCTCGGTTATTTTTGGGCGCATAACCATATCAATCATCAAATCTAACACTAAATCTTTATCTTCTGGCAAAAAAGTTGCTTTAAAAGTTTTCTTGTCAAATTTTGTCATCAGATTAAAGCTAATTTTCTTTTCAAAGGCGACTATTTCATCTTTAGTAAAATTCTCTGTTTCATCAATAGCACCCAGAACAATACTTGCCCCCAATTCATCATCATTTCCTTGCGCATATCCGGCTGTTTCTATGCTAAAAAGCAGAGTTGCTAATTCTTTATTTGGCAATTCTTCAGTAATAACTTGCAAGCCGTTAGATAGTTTTGAGGTTTTATACATCGGCTCTCTCCTTAATATAGGGGGCTTATACTAATCACCTTTAGTTTTGTCAATAATTTTCCATCAATATTTACTGAAAATTCTAAAAAATTCAAGATTTCTTATTTTTCTTAAATAACAAGAGGTGTTTTAAATGAGCAAGACTATGAAAGATAAGCTAATTTTAAGGATTTATGGTCGGGCAAGGGGTGGCATTTTCAGGAATGCAGCTTTAGCTATTTGTGGTGAGTGGGAGCTAGTTTTGAACAATTTCCCAGTCTTTCCGAAGTAACGGTTCCCTATTATAAAAACGCAAATAATTTGGATTATTTGCATCGTTATCATCTGAATGATTGCGCATTTAGTTTAACATTCCTAATTTTTTTGGGTGGAGAATGATATAAATATCAAAAAAATTTTTGAAAAAGCAAGAATTAAAGCTATTATTTTTGATTCAAAAATAATGGAGGATTAATATCTGAGTTGATCAGGCCAATCCTCCATTAAATTCTCTAAATCATTTTCGCTTTTTGCGTTGATGACTTTTTCTAAGTAAACTGCTGAAATAAACGGCTGATTACCTAGACATTTCAGGCAAGATATGCTGTTCTTCTTAAGGACATTATATACCTTACCGTGCAATTTTCCCGATGTTATTTGATAAACATCGATGAAAATTTTGTTTTTGCCGTTCCCAAACCTTTTATTTTCATAAAAGGTCGCGGTTTCTCTGATTTCGGCGGCCAGCTCTTGAAAAGTAAGAGCATCGCTATCATAACCAGAATCTTCATCAGAATAATCATAACTACTTGGATAATAGCTATAAGATTGCTTCTGATAATAAACCGGCGCCATTGTTGGCAGAGGGGTCGGTTTTTGAGTAGGGATAGGCGTGGGCTTTACTGTTGGTTTCGTAGTTGGCCCCGGGTAACAAAGGTCACAAGAGGCTGAAACCGTTCCTACTATAAATAGCAGGGTAATCAAGACCGCAAAAACGGTCATTACAATTTTTTTATACATATACTCTTCACAAAGAATATTCTATGAGTTTTTAGACGAAAAGTCAAGTGCTTTTTGTCAATCCACGACTGGTTTATGATATTTGTGCTAAAACTTTGCCTGCTAAATATAAAGAACCGAATATTAGTATTCGAGAATCTTTATCAGCTTTTTCTATTGCGTCCTTAAAATCAGAAACGGCCTCAACATTTTTTATGCCTTCATTTTTAATAATTTCTGATAATTCTTCAGCTGCGTATGCAACGTCATAATCTTTTATATCTACGGTATAAATTTGCTTAGCATATTTACTGATTATTTGGTAACAAGAAGCGGCATCTTTAGTTTTTAGCATACCGGTTATTAATGTTAACGGCTTATCCTGCCAATTTTGCAGCACTTTTTCTAAGGCCAAAGCTGCGTGAGGATTATGTCCGCCATCAAGCCATAAATCTAAGCCTTTATATTCTAATTTTTGTAATCTTGCCGGCCAAAAAGCATTTATAATACCTTTTTCTATTTTACTTCTTTTAACAGGGAAAATATCTCTTATTTTTTCTAAAGCAGCTATTGCTGTGCCTGCATTGTAATACTGATGCTCTCCTAATAAATGTGGAGAAGGAAGCCCTTTATATTCCCACTTTTCACCCGAATAATCAAAGCTGTTATTATCATTAATTTTTATAATCCAATCCATACCGCCGTGATAGCTTTTAATTCCTTGCTTTGCCGCAAAGTTTTTTATTATCTCTAAAGCTTCCGGTTCGGGCTGATATGCGCTTATACATTCTGCTTTTGGTTTTATTATATGCGCTTTTTCTAATGCTATTTCTTTTATCAATTCTCCTAAATATGTCTGATGGTCATATGAAATTGGCGTAATAACTGTTGCTAACGGATTTTTTATTACATTTGTTGCATCCAATCTTCCGCCCATTCCCGTTTCTAATAATAAAACATCAGATTTTTGTGCTGAAAAGGCTAAAAATGCCGCTGCAGTTGTAATTTCAAAAAATGTCATCGGCTCACTGTTATTTATTTTTTCGGCATATTCTAAAACTTCACATAAATAATCATCATTAATTT
>CAYWTE010000210.1:0-1951 GCA_964461145.1 uncultured Lactobacillales bacterium
TCAGTATGATCCTGATTGTGGATTCAGATGAAATTACTCCGGAAGTAAAGGCTGCAATTTTCTCCGTAAACTCGGGGTTGATGGAATCGCGGAATTTGCCTTGCTTTTTACATGCAGACAGGTTGAGCAGCAACACTGCAAACAGCAAAAAGAATTGCTCAATTGCAAGCTTTAGATGCTTTAATCGGTCAAGTGCAAGCGGTTAATACGGCGACAGTGCTTAAATTAGAAGAATAATCTTTTAATGGGGGATTAAAAAATGAGAAAAAGTCAAAAAACAGCTATATTAACCAGTATGATTGCAATCGCAGCGAGTATGGCAATTAGCGCTAAAAGTTTTAATGCAAATGCTTATACATTAAAAGAATTAAATGCTTATGAAAATGAAGTGGCAAAGTATTGGGAAAGAGCTCAGCAAATTAAAGAAAATGGTGATGATAAATATTTAACAACATCTTCTTTAAAATCACAGTTTAATAGCCTATCTGACTTTAATACTATTTTGAATGAATTGAATACTGTGATGTCTATGACAAGTCCAACTGATTCTAATAAAAGTATATATAATCTTGATGCCAGAATTAATACAGCAAAACTTAGGCTTGAAAGTATAGAAGCTAGAATAAGTGCGGCTAAAGCAGATGAAGCAAAAGCAAAAAAAGTGGCAACATCAACACCGACATCAACATCAAATAAGACAGAGAATCAAACTTCAAATAACAAAGAGTCGCCGACTAGCAATGGTGAGCATATTGTTCAAGGATTGCCAAAAACTCCGGGATTAACAGAATGTACTACAAAATGGGTTGGACCTTCTCCTTGCGCACAGATGACAGATCTTACAGATTGTAGTTTAGAAAAAGGTAAAACTTGGTATGATGATAGATGGGCTTGCGAAGAAGCTCAAAAAGATGAAGTTGTTGATGCAGCAAAAAAAGCAACTGAAGGGGAAGAAGAAAATACAGAAGATGATAAGAATACTTGTGAAGAAGGCAAGTGTATTACTAATAATCAAGACGACCCTGCTTTTATAGAATGTAGAGGGAAATTAGAAGATATCAAAGATAAGTTAAAATTTCCTGAAGGCGTAGATATGGATTATGTCTTGGAAAATTGTCCGGTTGCCATTGCTACTGATTGCCGTAGAAGTAAATGGGAAGATGCTGAAGCTTATAAAGAATGGAAGAAAAAAGAAGAAGGATATGCTTGTTCTGTTAAAAATACTGAAGAATTTTCTCAATGTATGGATTTTATAAAAGAAAACAGAAAAACATTAAAAGATGAAAAAATAGGCGTAGATGCTACCCCTAGAATAGTTAATAAAAAACTTGAGCCTGAAGGAGATAGGGAAGTTTGTACGACTTACCCAGAGCCTTGGTGTGAAGATTGTGAAAATACATATGGTTGGTTTTTGAAAAACATAACCGATATTTATGGTATGGGCGAAGAAGCTTATAAAGGTTCTACAAATCCTTATAATGGCGGGGAACAAGATTGCTGTACGTTACCTAATCTTCTTGATACTGACGATGAAACTATGAGGAAGCTTATTGAAGAATATTTAACCGATAGAGGTCTTTCTGAAAAAACGGCAGAAAAAGCTGTGGACGATATGCAAAGATTGGCCGATGCTATCGGTAAAGGATTATCTGATGAAGAAGCTTGGGGTAAAGTATTAGAACAACTTGGCGATTTAACTTCAGAGCAAAAAGAAGATTTAGGCAAAATGCTAGATTCTGACGGAGAACTTGATTCTGCAAAAACTTTGGAAGATTTAATAAGCAAATTTAATGAGGCTTATGATCCTGATAAAAAGACATACACAGCTAATGATGTCGGATATGCAGATATTGTTCCTTCAACATCAAACACTGGCAATGCTTGTGAAACAGGATGTTCAACTACTACAGGGGCATCAAATAGCGAAAGGTGTCCGTTTAATCAAGAGACA
>CAYWTE010000210.1:1961-2669 GCA_964461145.1 uncultured Lactobacillales bacterium
TGGAGGGAAATAAATGGGAGTTTTAGGTACATTAGCAGCAGCAATTAGTAAAGCTGCTGCTTCAATTGCAAGTAAAGTTACTTCTGGTTCAAGTGGCTCATCTAGTAGTGGATCTAGTGGTTCATCTAGTAGCGGTTCTAGCGGTTCTAGTGGTTCTACAGGGTCGGCTGGGTCGACAGGCACTACCGGCACTACAGGTACTACAGGCACTACAGGCACTACAGGTACTACAGGAACAACAGGTACTACAGGTACTACAGGCACTACAGGAACAACAGGCACTACAGGAACAACAGGAACAACAGGAACAACAGGTGAAACTGGTACAACAGGTGAAACCGGTACGACTGGTACTACGGGCGAAACTGGCGATACCGGTACTACGGGGACAACAGGTGAAACCGGAACTACAGGTGATACAGGTGATACAGGTGAAACCGGCGATACCGGCGATACCGGAACAACAGGTGATACACCGATTTGGAATATCGGAGATATAACAAATCCGCTGCAACCAGTTGCTGATGCCTTTAAGGCCGATAATTCTGAAATCGATAAACGCAGCAGTTTGCAGTTTATTATGGGTGAGCTTTATGAGCAAAATATCGTTAATGCAAACGGCGATTATAATAAAGCCTTGCAAGATTACATAAACTATGTCGCTTCTAATAAATCTGTAAGACAAGCTTTAATCGAGAAGCTTAAAAC
>CAYWTE010000211.1:0-2666 GCA_964461145.1 uncultured Lactobacillales bacterium
AGCTCTTAAAACAGTTTGAAAAAATGCAGTCCGCAATGAAAAAAATGAAAAAATTCGGCCTTATGGATAAATTAATGCCTAATGCCAATTTCTCCCCTGATGATTTAATCGGCAGTTTAGGGGAAAATATGAACACAGGCAATCTCGATTTAAATTCTCTCGGGATTGGCAGTGATAAAAATCCTTTTGGCAATCTTGGAGGAGGTAAAATGCCTCATTTGCCAAATAAATTTAAGTTTAAATAATATAAATAATCGCTTTTGAAAGGAGCAAATATAAAATGGCAGTAAAAATCAGATTAGCTAGAGGCGGCACTAAAAAACGTCCTTTTTACAGCATCGTTGCAGCAGATATCAGAGCACCTAGAGATGGTCGCTTTATCGAAAAATTAGGAACTTATAATCCTCTGCTTCCTCAAGATAACGCAGAACGCATCAAAATTAATGAAGATAGAATTAAATACTGGGTTAGCGTTGGTGCAAAACCTACTGACCGTGTACTTAAATTAATGTCTTTATCAGGCTTGGCTGAAAAACCGGCTATTCCTGAGCTTACTAAAAAATCTAAGCCAAAAGCTAAAGCTTTGGAAAGATTAAAAGAAAAAGAAGACGCTTTGAAAGCTAAGGCTGAAGCTGAAGCTGCTGCTAAAGCTGAGGCTGAAGCCGCTAAAGCTGCTCCTGCTCCTGTAGAAGAAGAGCCCGCTTCCACAGAAGAAGCCCCGTCTGCTTAATTAAAGTAAAATGTTAAAGGGTAAGTTTGATGGAAAATAAAGATAATCTTCTGGTGGCTGTTATTTCTAACGTTCACGGAATTAAAGGTGAAGTTAAAGTTAAAAGCTTTACTGAACCTTCCGATAATTTTGCATCTTACTGCCCTTTAACTGATAAAAACGGTCAAGAATTTAATATAAAAATTTTAAGCGATGCCGGAGGAGGCATTTTTCGGTGCAAAGTTGAAGGCATAAATTCCAGAGATGATGCTGAAAATATAAAAGGCCTTGAACTTTTTATTGAAAAATCATCTTTGCCTAAGCTTGATGATGAAGATGAGTTTTATCACGAAGATTTAATCGATTGCAAAGTTACCTTTTTGAATAATGAAAAAATAGGCCACGTTTTTAGCGTTCATAATTTCGGTGCAAGCGATATTTTGGAGATTAAAACTTTTCAAGGAAAATCTATTCTAATCCCATTTACTAAAGCTTTTGTGCCTTTTGTCGATGTTAAAAATAAACTGATAAAAGTAGAAAAAGCCTTAGGGTTATTTGATGATTATGACGATTCCGATAATGAGAGTGATGAAGATAAAGGCATTTAAAAATGGGTTTTAATGTTAATATATTTACGCTTTACCCTGAAATGTTCCCCGGTGCTTTGAATTTTTCTTTGAGCGGAAAAGCTTTAGATGAAGGCAAATGGCATCTTAACACTATCAATATTAGAGATTACGCTGCCGATAAGCACAAAACCGTTGACGATACCCCTTTTGGCGGCGGGGCGGGTATGGTTTTGAAACCTGACATTTTAGATGCTGCGATTGTCGCTAATCCACATCAAAATCTTGTTTTTTTAACTCCCAGGGGAGAGCCTCTTAAACAGGATAAAATAAAAATGCTTGCAAATTTAAAAGATATATCTATAATTTGCGGACACTTTGAAGGAGTCGATGAACGATTTATCGAAAAATATAAGCCAATGGAAATTTCTATCGGCGATTATATTTTATCCGGCGGGGAAATTGCTGCTTTCGTTTTGCTTGATGCAATTATAAGAACTCTGCCTGACGTTATCGGGAATAATGCCTCCCTTCAAGAAGAAAGTTTTGAATGCGGTTTGCTTGAATACCCTCAATATACAAAGCCGGCAGTTTGGGAAGGCTCTATTGTTCCTTCCGTGCTGACTTCAGGGAATCATCAGGAAATTGCAAAATGGCGTAAACAAAAAGCTTGCGAAATTACAAAGTCAAGGCGCTCCGACCTTTGGGAATTGTACCAAAAAAATTTTGAGGCTCCGTCTTGCGGAAATTAAGAAAGGAAAAGATAATGCTTAACATCATTGAACAAATTAATAAAGAGCAAATGGATAAATTAGCTCAAGGTAAAAAATTCCCTCCGTTTAAACCTGGTGATACCTTAAAAGTTCATAATAAAATTAAAGAAGGCGATAAAGAACGTATTCAGGTTTATGAAGGCGTTTGTATCGCTCGTAAAAATGACGGGATTAACTCTAATTTTACCGTTCGCAAAATGTCTTTCGGTGAAGGCGTTGAACGTATTTTCCCTTTGTACTCTCCTAATGTTGATAAAATCGAATTAGTCAGAGTTGGTAAGGTTCGTCGCTCTAAACTTTATTATTTACGCGATTTAACAGGCAGAGCAGCCAGAATTACTGAAGATCTCGCAGCCGCTCAGAAAATTAAAAACAGTGAAGTTGCTGAAGAAAAATAATTAATTCTAATTATTTAAACTTGTTTTATTTATCCCGCTGATATTATAATTAGCGGGAATTTTTTTAACTTAGACTAAGGATAGTAAATGAAAAATAACAAAAAATATAATAAACCTTACCCGAAACTCATTTCTAAAGGTATCTGCTTCATTGCTGCGATACTCAAACGGTCACGTATGTCTATATACGCTCACGTTTTGCGTTTCTCGCTCTTCGCAT
>CAYWTE010000212.1:0-2642 GCA_964461145.1 uncultured Lactobacillales bacterium
GATAGATTTTTTGGCCGTAACGATTTTATTAAAATTTATAATAAAATCAAAACTTTTCTTAACCCAAAACAAGGCAATGAAAGCGATCTAATTGGC
Source organism: uncultured Lactobacillales bacterium (assembly GCA_964461145.1). GTDB lineage: Bacteria > Pseudomonadota > Alphaproteobacteria > CAYWTE01 > CAYWTE01 > CAYWTE01. Next base: position 97 of record CAYWTE010000212.1, read on the forward strand.
AATGACGGTTGGATATTTTATAAAAAAGAAGGTTCTATTAATAATTTTCAAAATACTAATCTTTTTTCCGAAGAAGCCTTAAAAAATGCTGCGGAATATCTCCAAAATATAGATGATTTTTGCGAAAGATATAATAAAAAGTTTTATTTTTTCATATCCCCTGATAAAAATAAAATATATGGTGAATTTTATAAAAACGTCACTAAAATAAACGATGATAAACATAGCCGAGGCAATCAACTGATTAAATATTTATCTGAGAATACTAGCATTAAAGTCATTTATCCTTTTGATGAATTAATGAAACGCAAAAAAGAAGCCAAACTTTTATATTGGAAAAATGATACACATTGGAATGAATTAGGCGCTTATTACGGATATAAAAAATTAATGCAAAACATTAATAAAGATTTTAATTTACCGATTTTCGAACCTTATAAATTTGAAGAATATCATAAAAATATCGGGGATTTAACTAACATGTACCCTGAATATTTAAAAGAGGATAATCAAACTTTATATTATAAACCGGTTATTCAAAATCCGCCTATTTGCAAAGAAACAGCTGAACAAAAAGAAATAACGTGCAATAACAATCAAGGCAAGCTCAATGCTGTTTTATTCAGAGACTCTTTTTCAAATGATATGCTTCCTTATTTAAGCATAACGTTTAATAATATTAATGCATATTGGCATTATCAAATTACAAAAGAAGATATGGAAATCATCAAAAAAAATGCTGACATCATAATATTTGAAATTGTTGAAAGAAATATACATCAACTATCAAATTTTATTTTTCCTAAGGAATAAAAAATATGCTTTTTTCATCTATGACATTCATTTACATTTTTCTGCCGCTAGTTTGTTCTGTGTATTTATTAGCTAGAAACGATATTAGGAATCATATTCTCCTTGCAGCGAGCATTATTTTTTATGGCTGGGGAGAACCGACATATTTAGCTATTATGATTTTAACCATTTTAATTAATTATATTGGGGCGATAGGAATTGATAAATACCAAACAAAGAAGAAATTAATCGCCGCATTAACTATAATTTCTAATTTAAGCTTTTTATTTTACTTTAAATATTTCAATTTTGTTATAGATAACGTTAATTCTTTATTTTCCGAAGACATTGATTTTATTAAAGTTATTATGCCTATTGGGATATCTTTTTACACTTTTCAATCTATGTCATATTTAATAGACGTTTATAGAGGGGAAGTTAAAGTTCAAAAAGATATTTATAAGCTTGCTTTATACATTACGTTATTTCCACAATTAATTGCAGGGCCTATTGTTAAATATCACGACATTGAAACTCAAATTGAAAGGCGTAAAATTACTTTTGACAATGTTTCTTTAGGGGTAAAATTATTTATCATCGGGCTTTCAAAGAAAGTTCTTATTGCGAATACTTTAGGGGCGGTTGCGGATAAAATATTTACTCTTCCGATTGAGCAATTTAATACTTTTACTGCATGGATAGGAGCTATTTGTTATAGTTTTCAGCTATTTTACGATTTTAGCGGATATTCTAATATGGCTATTGGTTTAGGGTTAATATTTGGATTTAAATTCTTAGAAAACTTTAATTATCCTTATATTTCTAAATCCATCACTGAGTTTTGGAGAAGATGGCACATCTCGCTTTCCACATGGTTTAAAGAATATTTATACATACCTCTTGGCGGCAACAGAAAAGGCAATATAAGAACTTACTTTAATTTATTTATAGTCTTTTTAGCCACCGGATTTTGGCACGGCGCTAGTTGGAGCTTTATTATTTGGGGGTTATGGCACGGATTATTCATAGTTTTTGAAAAAGCTACCGGCTGGAATAAAGAAAAATCTGCTTACAAAATAAAATTTCTTCAGCATATTTATACACTTTTGATTGTAATAATTGGCTGGGTTATGTTTAGAGCTGATAATTTTTCTTATGCGTATAATTATATTAAAAATATGTTTGGCTTAATAAATGGCCAAAAAATCGCTTATGATTTATCTTATTACTTTGATAATATGGAAATATTAGCTTTTATTGCTGGAATACTTTGTGCTGTCCCGTTTTTTAATAGTATGCTTGATATTACAAAACAAAATAAAATCAAAAGGACGGCGGTTAACCTTTATTTGTTTTTATTATTTATATTATCATCATTTTCGATTGCTGCTTCAACTTACAATCCGTTTATATATTTTAGATTCTAAGAAAAGAGCCGTTTTATTTCATCAGCTTCTCATAGTACCAAGGGGAGGATTTTGGGGATTTTACATAGCCCTCGTCCTTGCCGCTCTTTTTGCCCGCATCGGGGATAGTGTAACGCTTGTAAAGTGCGGGGTCGTCCCTGCCATTTATGCCCATCATATTATCCTTATATTCTTCTGAATAATAATTCGAATGAATATTCGACGGCTTTTGTTTATAATAGCCCCAGTTATCATTCGGGTCGTAATTTACGTCTACAATTTCAGGGCGGAAGCTGTTGCCTTCCTTATCCTGCCACTTTCGGTCAAAATAGCAATATGAATGCGCAA
>CAYWTE010000213.1:0-1753 GCA_964461145.1 uncultured Lactobacillales bacterium
AGATATTGCAAAAAAATACGGCCATTATGATGATAAAGGCATAGATTTAGGCCTTCTTTATTCGGGGGATATTAAAGTTATCGACGGCAGGACTTATTTTAACGGATATCTTTTGGAAAATGAAGATGTCCGCATATTTGACAATATTTGTAAGTAAATTAAATTAAATATAAAGGGGTTAATTTATGTTTAGCCGATTTGAGTTTAAGATTGCTTTGAGGTATTTAAAATCCAAAAGAAAAGAAGGTTTTATATCAGTAATTTCTTCTTTTTCTTTACTTGGGATATCTTTGGGTGTGGCTACTCTTATTATCGTTATGGCAGTTATGAACGGTTTTAGGGAGGAGCTTCTTTCCCGAATGATAGGTTTGAACGGTCAAGTCGGAATATACGGGATTAATTCTTCTTTAGTTTCAGATACTAATGATGCTGTTTCAAAAATACTTAAAGTTACTAATGTTTCTGCGGCTGTTCCTAAAATAGACGGGCAAGTAATGATGCGTACGCCTAATTTTACTCAAGGCGTTATGATTAGAGGTTTATCTTCTGAAGATATTGAAAAATCTAAAATAATTAAAGACGGCATTTCCGGAGATACCGATTTAACCAGATTTAAAGACGGAAAAATATTAATCGGAAACAAGCTTGCTTCCCGTGCGGGGCTTTGGCTTAATGATGAAATAACGCTCATTGCTCCTTCAGGGCACGTTACGGCTTTTGGCACTATGCCTAGGCTTAAATCTTATATTATTGGCGGATTTTTTGACGTGAATATGTATGAATATGATGCAAATTACATTATAATGCCTATAAATGAAGCAAGAAAATTTATGGGGTATAAAGATAACGAATCAAGCTCGGTTGAAGTATTTACAAATAGTTTTGATGATACCGATAAATTAAAATTAAAATTAGCAAAAGAACTTGGCGGTAAATATCATATTCAAGATTGGCTACAAGCTAATGAGAGCTTCTTTAACGCTATAAAAGTTGAAAGAAACGTTATGTTTTTAATATTAACTTTAATTATTTTAGTTGCGGCGTTTAATATTATTTCAGGGCTGATAATGCTCGTTTATGATAAAAGCAAAGGTATTGCTATTTTAAGGACTATCGGGGCTTCTAAAGGCTCTTTGATGCGGATATTTTTTATTTGCGGTTCTTTTATCGGTATTGTCGGGACTTTGCTTGGGGTATTATTAGGGTTGCTTTTTTGCCTTAATATTGAAGAAATTAGGCTTTTCTTGCAAAATTTAACCGGAACAGATTTATTTTCTGCAGAAATTTATTTTTTATCAAGACTTCCTGCTAAAATCGATTTTATAGAGGTCTTTTGGGTTGTTATAATGGCTTTAGGGCTATCTTTTTCTGCAACGATTTATCCGGCTTATAAGGCTTCGAAAATGGATCCGGTGGAGGCACTGCGTTATGAATAAAACTGAAATGAATAACGTTGATAATAATCCAAAATTCGGCATCGGATTAGGGATTATAAAAGATGAAGTGAAAAATATAAATTCTAATCAAAATCATTCATCTTATGAAAATTTAAGTGCTGAAAATAAAGTTTTAGAACTTAGAAAACTTACCCATTCTTATTTTCAAGGTGAGCAGGAAATTAAGGTTTTAGATAACGCTGATTTAACTCTTTATAAAGGGGAAATCACAGCTTTGGTTGCTCCTTCAGGCGTTGGCAAATCTACGCTTTTACATATCGCAGGGCTTTTATGTTCTCCTGTTTCCGGGCAAATTA
>CAYWTE010000213.1:1763-2639 GCA_964461145.1 uncultured Lactobacillales bacterium
CCGCTATGCACTCAGCAGCGGTAATCGTCCCCTGCAAATTATTATAAATGGGCAAGACTGTTCTAAGCTTAATGATGACAAATTAACTAAGCTCAGAAGAGATTATATCGGCTTTGTTTATCAGCATCATTATTTATTAAATGAATTTTCTGCCTTAGAAAATGTTGAAATGCCGCAAGTTATTGCTTCTGTTAATACTTATGAAGCTAAGGTTAGGGCTTTGGCACTGCTTGAGAAATTAGGCGTCAAAGATAGGGCAAAACATCGCCCGAGCGCATTATCAGGTGGGGAAAGGCAGAGGGTGGCTATTGCCAGAGCTTTAGCAAATAGTCCAAAGTTACTGCTTGCTGATGAGCCTACCGGAAATTTAGACCCTAAAATTGCCAATATTGTTTTCAATGAATTGCTTAAAATATCTAAAGAAAGCGGGGTTTGTGTTTTGGTCGCCACGCATAATCCTGAATTAGCTAGAAAATGTGATAAAATAATCGGTCTGGAGCAAGGGAGAATTGTCCCTCTAACTTTAGATGATAAATAAATTATGAATGATGATGATAAAAATATATATATTCCTTTAAGAGTACATTCTCCGTTTTCACTTCTTGAAGGCGCAATTAAAATTCCAAAACTAGCTGATTTTTGTAAAAGTAAGGGAATACCTGCTTGCGCCATTACTGATACGGCTAATTTATGCGGAGCAGCAGAGTTTTCAGAAACTCTTGCAAATAATGGTATTCAGCCGATTATCGGAGTGCAGGCAAATATTACTCCGATAAATAATGAGCAAACTTATGAAAATAAAATTATTAATCCTGATATTTTAATTCTTTTGGTTAAAAATAAAAAAGGCTACTTAAATCTTTCAAAAATTATGAG
>CAYWTE010000214.1:0-2620 GCA_964461145.1 uncultured Lactobacillales bacterium
AAGCTCCTTCTCTGAAGATTTTATCTTGAGCCGGAGTAAGCCAGATTACGGATATTAAATCGGACAATTCATTTTGCTTAATATCTTTGCCGTCAAGCCTTATAATTTTTTTATTTCCGTCTGTTTCTTTATAGCCTACACCAAGATTAAAAGTCTCTGGTTCGCTGCAATTTTTATTCAAGCTTAAAAAAACTGACCAACAATTTAATTGATTAATAGGCATAAAAGAACGCTTAGAAAGCTCTAGTTTTTCATTATTTAAAATTTCCTCTAATTTGGCAGAGCGAATTCCTTTGCCTGTATCAAACAAGCTTAAAGCTTCTAAAATATTCGTTTTCCCTGCACCGTTATCACCATAAAAAACAACAATGGAGTTATTAAAATCTAAAGATAAATTTAAATAACTCCTAAAGTTTTCTAAAGCGATTTTGCTTATAAAATTTTGGATTATCATACCCGCATCGGCATAATCACATAAAGTGAAGAATTATCAGCAGGGTCAGAAAGTAAAGCCGGAGAAGCCCCGTCTTTCATAATAATTCTAACGGTATCACCTTTAATCACTTGCAAAACATCTAAAACGTATCTGAAATTAAAGCCGATTTCCATTGCATCGCCTTCATAAGAAGCAGAAACGGTATCTGTAGCTGTTCCGGCATCAGGGGTTGATGCAGAAGCAGTGATTTTACCTGAAGCAACGGATATTTTAATGCCCTTAGTTCTTTCAGAGAATATAGAAACGCAGTCTACAGCATTTTTAAGATCCTCAACTTCTACCTCAAGCACTTTATCGTTATCTGTCGGGATAACTTTTTCATAATCAGGGTAAGTCCCGTCAATTAATTTTGATGACAGCACAATATTATCTAAAGCAAATCTGATTTTTGTATCAGAAAAAGAAATATCGATAGAACTTCCTTCTGCTTCTTCTAATAATTTCCTAATTTCGAGGACAGTTTTCCTAGGGATAATAATGCCGTTAATTTCTTTTATATTAGCAGGAGCAGGAAATTCAACCCTAGCTAGTCTATGCCCGTCGGTAGCAGCCGCTCTTAAAACTTGAGAGCCGTTTTGAGTAACAGAATGTAAATAAATGCCATTTAAATAATATCTAGTTTCTTCAGTTGAAACGGCAAAATGAGTGCGGTCGATAACAGTTTTTAAATCAGCAACACTTAAACTGAATATTGAAGGCAAACCGTCATCTGACATAGTCGGGAAATCTTCCACAGGCAAGCAAGATAAATTAAATTCTTTGGTTTTGCCTGATTTTATACTCATTCTTCCTTGAGAATCAGGATATACGAATTCAACTTGAGAACCTTCAGGCAATTTTCTTACGATATCATAAAGCAAATGAGCAGAAACAGTTATTGCCCCTTTTTCAGTAATATTAGCCTCAACTTTTTCAGTAGCTTCGATATCCAAATCTGTAGCTTTAATAATAAGCTTAGCATCATTAGCGTCGATAAGGATGTTTGATAGGATTGCCACGGTACCTTTTTTTTCTACGATATTTTGAACGTGGCTTAAAGATTTTAATAAAGAAGTTTTTTCTATAGTAAATTTCATCTCGATAATTTCCTTTTTTAAAATAAAATTTTCCTTATTATACAGCTTGATTTTTTTGATGTTTAGTTTTTTTTCTAATTAATGCACAGCCTAATTTAAGTTGGAATATTTTTAATAGCGGGACGTTTGCTTTCTTTTTTAAACAACGGAAATTTTTCTTTTAATATAGCATCTTTTTCTTTTTTAATTTTTTCATTTTCTATATTTTTTGCTTTAACATCATCATCTTTTGTTATTTGTTTTTTTTCATCGAAATCAGATAAATCGGGGGTATATTTTGTTTTTTGTTGCTTATCTTTTTCTTCTGCTTCAATTTCATCTAAATCGCTGTAATCGGTTATCCCGAGGCGTTTTTTAGTAGCAGCATCTAAACTTTGCCATAAAGATTTAGGATTTTCTTTATCTTCCTCTTTTCTACTGTTTATAAAGTGCTCCAGCATAAAATTCGGCTCAGGAAAATTAGATTTTTCGACTAATTTCGGATTTTCATAATATCTGTATTTATCACACCTGATAGGAAACTCAGAATTTCCGTGAAAATATACGATTTCTTTATTAACCGGCAAAGTTAACATTGTGGGTCCAGGAGTAAAAGGCTTTGAAGGGGACGATTTACCGGTAACCTTAACGGTTCTTTTAGCTAATTTATTCTTAAAATATCCTGTCGGAAACCATAAAAAGTGGTCAGCAGCTCCTCCCGGCGGCTTTAAATAAGTTCTGGTTTCAAACCAGCCGTTAATTCTAGCAACGGTTTCTTCATTATTAATCCTCATAATAATTCTAACCCTGCAGATATTTACGATATCGTCCATTTTTTCTTTCATTTTATCAAAATTCTGAGCGATAACAAGAGCTCCCATTTCTTTTGTAGTAATATTCCGCATAGCGATAAGAAGCATAGCGCTTGAAACGGTCCAAAAGAAATCCTCCATAATCAGCATCACTTGAAAAGGGCCTGTTTTATCATCAGGCAGGCCTTTTGTAGGTTTTTTACCCATATTAAAAGCAACGGTAAAATCAAAGAATAATCCGCAAAGAATACTTGTAA
>CAYWTE010000215.1:0-2618 GCA_964461145.1 uncultured Lactobacillales bacterium
TTAATCAAAGGCGCCTTTTATTTTGCCTTTATATGCCATTTTATAACTGCTTATTTTAAAATTATAAGGGTTGAAATTCCTTTCTTTTTGAGACATTTCTTTCGCTTTGGGATAGTTGGCGGTGATTAATACGTTCCAATGTTTTATTTCAGGATTGGGGTAATCAGGATATTTATCATAGGTATAAATATCTGCAAGCCAATCATTACGGCCTAGGCTTTTTATCCAATTTATTTTACATTCACGCGAATAACCGTTAAAACCGGCTTCTAGACCTTCTTTAATTTCTTCTTTGCCGTCATTAAATACAGAGCCGGTTGAAAACCATTTAAGCTCACTATCTTCACTCCATAATAAGGTCATATACTCTATGTCATCTTTTACAGTGTTCCTTAATTTTATATAAAGGCCGATATTCATTTCCGTTATTAAATTTAAGCTGTTTAATTTTATCCTATACGGTTCTAAGGGCTTGAATTCATTAGTGTCTTTGTCTATGTAATAAATCCCAGGGTATGCACGTATTTGCGGAATTAATAAAAATAAGATGCTGGCAGTTATAATACTAATACAGACGCTTACAGAAGTGACCATAACTATTACTCTTGTTGTCCATAAATAACGGCGTTCGGGAATAGCTTTAACCTCTACTTTTTCAGGATAAAGACCAAGTTTGTCAGGAGAGGGGGCTTCCTTAACTTTAAAAATCCAAATAAATTTTGAAAATATTGATTTTAACATTTCTATCATAAAACTAAGATTAAATTATCATTTTAATATTGTCAAAAATATTAAAAACTAATAACAATTATTTATTGTTGTCTTTTGACCGTTTTTGATGTATTCTCTGTCATTAGGGGACATTTTTATGCTTAAAATTAAAACTAAAATCTTTCTGGCTTTCTTTATTGTTACTTTTATATCTGCAGGGTTTATTGCTTATTTGCCTTTCAATTTTGTGCAAAATTCTTCCGTTAAAAATTCACTTGAAAACATTAATAAAAATTATAACGTAACTTCTTATCTTTCTAATCAAAATACGCAAATAGCAGCTCTGGTTTATAAATTTACCGAAACAAAAAGCAGAGAGCTTGCTGATAATGCTAATGTGCGTATCGAAAATATGCTCCTCGACCTTAAAAATAAACAAAGAGAGGAAAAAAATAAAGAATTAAAAGGTATATTCGATGATTATACTAGAAATATGCGAATGTATAAAGATAACTTTCTAACTTTAGAGCAGCTTATTACCGATAATCAAATACTTATTGATAAAGATTTTTATACAGAACTAAAAAAAGCTTTGGATTTGCTGAAAAAATCTCCTGTTAATCTTAAAAATATTTCTTTAAATTTAATGAATTTTTATGTGGATTTTCAAAAATTCTTAAATCCTTCTTATAATTTTATCCGGTTATCTTTTGATGAAATAGATTCTTCATTAAAAGAGTGCGAAATGTTAATGGTAAAAATAAATCGTGCTGATAATGGATATGAAAACGTCTATAATCTTAATGAAACTCTTAAAAACATTAAAAATCTAGCTTTGCAAATTGTCGAAAATCACAAAAAAATAAATGATATTAAAAAATATTATGTCGAAAAAGCAATTACTCAAAATGTCGCCCTTACAGAAGAAGCTTTTAAGAAAATTAAAGATGACTTAAATGAAAACTTTGATGGATTTGTTAAATATAATCAAGAAATGTTAAGTTCTTCTTCGATGTTAATAGCTATTATTTTTATATTTAATATTATTATTGCAATACTTACGGCTTCTTTTGCGGTTTCTCCTATTAGAAGATTAAAAAATGCCATTAAAAAAAGTACTGTGGGTGATTATAATATCAATATTCCATATGTTAGAGAAAAAACCGAAATAGGCGAGCTTGCTTATAATATTGATAATTTTAAAAATTTAATTGGGTATGCTGATAAAAGGCGGGAAATAAAAGTATTTTATGCTATTTTAGAATTGGCCGAAAATGATTGTGATTTAAAAGAAACCCTTCTTAAGGCCTCGGAAATTATAAGATATGGCTTTAATGAACCAGATTTAGCGGCAATTAAAATTTGTGTGGGGAATTTGCATATTAAAACTTCTAATTTCGATGAAAAAATTAAAAGTATATCGGCTCAACTTAAATTTAATAATTATATGATGGGCACAATCTTTACTCAGTATCCTGTGGGGAAAGAATTTATGTCTGCAGAAATGAAATTTAATAATAAAATAGCTAAAATGCTAGGAGCGCTCGTTTATAAATTTCAAATCGATAAAATTATATACCTTGCAAATAAAAACAGTATCAATCAAGTTTTGGCAAAAAGTATTTCTTTTAACATTAGAAATGTTACTAATGATATTTTTGGGCTTTTTTATTCTCTTAAAAAAACAATATCTCCGGCTTCTGTCGAAAGTAAAAAAATAGATGCGGCAAACAATGCGGTATCTATGCTATTTAATGAATGTTTGAGTAATATCAATTTTAATGTAGCTAAAAATAATAATATAAAGCTTGAAGTATTTGAAATTATGCCGGTAATTTTACAAGCTGCAGGAATTATAAAAATAAATAGTCTTGATTTTTTAACAATCAATGTGCCTGATGTATTAA
>CAYWTE010000216.1:0-2592 GCA_964461145.1 uncultured Lactobacillales bacterium
TATGATAATGCTTGTCATTACTTAATCCTGATAATAATCCATCTGTAAAACAAATCGGAGCAAATTTATCTATACATAAAGCTTTTATCTGCTTTGATAACATTCCGGGGCACATTAAATTATCACTATCAAAGAAAATTACGTATTCACTAAAATTATCTTTTAAAAATTCATTTATTTGTGCAGATATTTTATTATCTTCAGATGTTTCTATCGCCAGTATTTCGATATCTTTATAATCTTGTTCTTTTATATTATTTTTACACGCTTCCAGATTCTTTGAATTATCAATATTTATTATTAAAATTAACACTTTGCCTTTAGGTATATTTTCATTTTGAGTTTTATTTGTCTGATAAGCTTGATGTTCTATCCCAAAAGCTTTGCCTTCTTTTACTATATAATTTCGATAACTATTCTTATCAAAACAAAAATAATAATTTTGGCAATCCTCTTTTACTATTACAGCTCCCATCTTTTTATGGATAAAAATGTCTTGACCTCTTGATTTAGAAACCTCAAAGCGCGTCTTTTGAAAGCCTAATTTGAAAAATGCAAGCTCATACATTAAAACCGCTGCTTCTAAAAATATCCCGCTTGATAATGATGAACTTAAAAATTCATTAGACCAGCTGAAATAATTCCCTTTTGTATCATAAATCTTTATAATCCCTTTAAAATTTCCTGATTTATCTTCAACTATAAAAAAATGCTCTAAACTACCTTCTTTTTGCTTATATTTCTGGATTTGCTGAAGAGCAAGAGATACCTCCACATCAGATACAATTATATTATCAGATTTATTTTGCAATTTTAAAGAGGCGATAAAATTCGCATCTGCCTCCTCAACATATCTTAAGTTTAAATTTTGACCTGCTAAAAACATTTTTCTCTTGATTTAAGTTAACCCTTAAAGCTTTATATAACAATATATCCCCTTATTAAAAGCGTTATAATTATTTTAACCCAAGATTTTTCTTGACTTTAAAGAACAAATGTAGTACATATAGACTCGTCTTTAGTTAGGATTACTATATCTTTTTTTACTAATGATACTCATTTATCCTTAAAAGCAGCGTAAGTTTACTCTCTTGCGCTGTTTTTTTTATCTTTAACAATTTAATATTATCAGGAGATTATTATGAACGAAACCGGAATTATTCGTTATGTCGGGAATGGGATTACGTCTGATTATACTTTCCCTTTCCAAATCTTTAGTGCTCAAGAAATTCTGGTATATTTTAACGATACCCTTCAAGAAAGCGGTTTTGCCGTTAGCGGTGTCGAAAATATATCAGGAGGAGAGGTTTGCTTTGATGCTCCTCCGGCAGACGGACTAAAAATTACTTTAAAAAGTAATGTATCTATCGAAAGAAAAAGCGATTTTCAAGAAGGAGGCGCACTTAGAGCCAGTGTTATTAATAGAGAATTTAATAATATCATTGCCGCTATAAAACAAGTTAACGGGCTTGCTTGCCGTGCCCCAAAACTGCCCGTATCTTTAAGCTTTGAAAATGATTTAATACTGCCTAATCCTTCCCCCGGAAAAGCTATTTTGTGGAATAATGCCGCTGACGGGTTAGAAAACTCAGTTATAAACTTTAATGAACTGGTTTCTAATGTTTCTGCTAATGCTCAAAATGCCGCTTTAAGTGAAAGTAATGCTTTAACATATCAAAATAATGCTCAAAATTTAGCATCTTTAGCTGCAAACAGCGCTGATACTGCCTCCAATGCTGCAACAGCTGCTCAAGCTGCATTATCCAGCGTTGAGCTGCCTACTCCTATCGCTTCAACTTACTTAAAACGTAGCGATGATAACTCCGCTTATGAAACTAAAACCGCACCGGAAGTCGCTTTAGATATCGGTATTCCTGCAATTTCAGGAAGCGGTGATGCTAAAAAAGTTATATCCGTTAATTCTGAAGGAGATGCTTTTGAACTTGCTTCTCCTTCGTCAGGCGGAACAATTTACGGCACTTGTTCAACTTCCGGCTCTACTGCCGCAAAAACTGTTTCTTATGACGGATTTGTTTTAGAAACGGGGGCAACAATTAACGTTCTATTCTCAAATGCAAATACTGCTAATGCTCCTACGCTTAATGTTAACTCAACAGGGGCGGCTTCTATTGCTCTTGAAGATGGGACAACAACTAGCTCTACTTATCCTGCTTACTTTCCGGCAAGCTCTGTTATTACTTTTGTATATGACGGCTCTAAGTGGAGATTTAAAAATAACATTGTAAAAAATTATGTTAGCGGGACTTCGTGGTATCGCATTTGGGCTGATGGTTTCAAAGAACAAGGGGGAGTTGCTTCTATAGCACACCCTTCTACTGCTACTGGTAATATATCATTATTAATTGCTCATAAAGATACACATTATTCTGGACATATTACAGGTGGGGCTTATGTTGGTGCTGCTCAAGCAAATACATTCTTTATAGCATATTCTGCTTCTGCTGCTTATGCAGGCTCGGGATCTGGCACAGCTATGTCTTGTAATTGGTCATCGTACGGTTATTAAAGGAGAAAACAAATGACAGAACAATTTTATATCGGACAAGTTTTTGAAGGAACATATCCTCCCGA
>CAYWTE010000217.1:0-2577 GCA_964461145.1 uncultured Lactobacillales bacterium
AATAAAACTAAAGGTTGAAAAATATTCCCCCATAATTGATAATCGTTAATTGTGTATCCTGTTGATGAAAAGATAGTGGTTACCATAAAAACTGATTTTCTAAGCGAGCTTTCAAAATTATCCTCACTTCCCTTGAAATAAACATAAAGCGTTATGCTTAAACAAAAAATAAAAATCATAATTAAAAAATGCTTCGTTTGACCGTCTTCTTTGATTTTTTGCCATTTGCCTAAGTAAATAAAAAGATAAATTACAAGCGGCAGCGAACTCGTTAACATAAAAAATGATGCTACCCATTGAATGGCAGGGCTTGAGTTAAAATGTCCGAAAGAGGCATCATAATTGGCAAAACCTGCCGTTGAAACGCAGCTCATCATATGGCATATTGCATCAAATATGTTCATTCCCGCTAAATAAAATGATGTGCTGCATAAAAAGGAAAGGACTAAATATATTATTAATGTTGATATAACTATTTGTTTGGTTTTTGCAAAAATCTTTTCTGATTTATCTGAAGATTCCGCTTGAAATAACTGCATTCCGCCTACTTTTAAAAAAGGCAAAACTCCTATACATAAAACTATTATGCCTATGCCGCCTAACCAATTTAATGCAACTCTCCACAATAATATTGTCTTGGGCATATTATCAAGCCCGCTTAAAATCGTTGCGCCTGTTGTGGTTAAGCCTGAAGCAGTTTCAAATATGCTATCTGTAAAGCTCAAATTTAAATTCGGATATAAATATAGCGGAATTGCACTTAAAATCGAGGCTAAAAACCATGTAATCGTTGTTAATAAAAATGTTTGCTTTAAATTTATCCGCTCTATCTTTTCGTAAGTGCTTATTGATAATAAAAGTCCTAAAAATATGCTTAAAGCTGATGATAAAATAAACGGATTGGCATTTTCACCATTTAATAATGCATAAATTATCGGAATAAATTGATATATTCCTAATATTATTACAAAAAAACCGCAGATAAAAAATACAGGGCGTATGTTCATTTTATTTTTATCTTTATTAAAATATATTAAACCTTTTTATGAAATAATTTATAACAGTAAACTTTATATTGTGCATTAAAAAAATGGAAAAGTTAACCGAAGATAAAGCAAAAATACTCCTAGAGCTACGTCAGCAAGGCATTAGCGACCCTATAATTATGGAGGCGGTCGAAAAAATTAATCATAATATTTTTTCTCCTGAGCCTTTTGTTAATGTTATCGAAAAAAAATCAATTAATACTGAAAATGAACAGCAATATCCTGCCCATAGAGCCTTTGCTATCGGAATTATTATTTCTAATTTAAATCTTTGCAGGCAATCTAGAGTTTTGGAAATCTCTCCTTATTCGGGCTTGCAGACCTGTATTCTTGCTCATATTTGCAGAAGAGTTTATTCTTTATGTATTGATAAAGAAAATAAGCAAGATTTACAAAATATTTTAGATATTCTGCAAATTAAAAACGTTACCTTAAATATTTTAGAAAAAATTGAAAAAGGCTGGAAAATTCAAGCTCCTTTCGATGCTATAATTATTAATGAGCCTATAATTAGCGTGCCTGAAACCCTTAAAAATCAACTTAAAATAGGCGGTAATCTAATCGCTCCTGTGGATTTCGACGATATTGAAAGCAAAAACTTAATTAAAATTAAAAAAATAAATGAAAATGAATTTGCTTATACTAAAATAAGCCCTTTAATTAAATTTGTAATGCTGTAAAAATGATTAAAATGAAACTAAAATATTTTTTATTACTTATTACTGTACTTGTCCTTTGCAGCTGCTCTAATTTTAATGAAAGATACCTCGATATTTCACAATTGATATCATCAAAACTTTTTTCTTCCTCTCAAACTTATAAAACCCCTTATGTTAAGCCTGCCAGCGGGGAGTATCACATAGTTAAAAAAGGCGAAACTTTATATTCCATTGCAAAAGCTAATCAAACAGATGTTAAAAATTTATCTGCTCTTAATAATATATATCCTCCCTTCAGCATTAATGTAGGGCAAAAAATTAAAATTAGAGATACTCAAGAAACAGCTTCTCAAAATTATAAAAAAAATATTTATTATAAAAATACTGCAGAAAAACTGCCGAAGCCTCCTTCGCTTAACGGTAAATATTTCTTAATGCCGGTTAAAGGAAAAATTATTACATATTTCGGGGATAAAGGTAAAGGTAAACGTGATGACGGAATTAATATTAAAGCAGCAATCGGAACTCCGATTAAAGCCTCACAAAACGGCGTTGTTGCTTATACCGGAGAAGAAATTAAAGCTTCCGGCAAACTTGTTCTTATTCAGCACGCAAATGGCTGGATTTCCGCTTATGCTCACTGTAATGATATCAAAATTTATCGGGGGCAAATCGTTAAAAAAGGCGATGTTATAGCTACTGTAGGAGATAGCGGTAAAGTTTCTACCCCGCAGCTGCATTTTGAATTGCGCAAAAATAAAAAAGCCGTCGATCCGCTGAAATATATAAAATAAAGTTCACTATTTATTTTTAATGGGCATCGTTCCAATTATCGCCTATACCTGCTTCTACCGTTAAAGGAATCCCGAAAT
>CAYWTE010000218.1:0-2571 GCA_964461145.1 uncultured Lactobacillales bacterium
GGCTATTCCTTCTAACTCCTCTATACCGTGAGGGAATTTATACTCAATGTCATAAGTTGCTTTTGAATAATGAGCCAAATCATCTCCGGTAACGCTTTTTATGTGAAGATTTTCTAACTCCAAGCCTTGTTCTTGCCACCATTTTATACGTTGTTCTTTCCAGTATTCGTGCCATTGTTCATCTTCTCCTGGTTTTACAAAAAATTCGAGCTCCATTTGTTCAAATTCACGCACTCTGAAAATAAAATTACGCGGAGTTATTTCGTTCCTAAAAGATTTGCCGATTTGTGCGATACCAAAAGGAAGCGTCCTTGAAGTCGAATCTAAAACGTTCTTAAAATTAACAAATATGGTTTGTGCTGTTTCAGGACGTAAATATCCGTAAGATGTTTCATCAACAACAGGGCCAATATTAGTCTTAAACATTAAATTAAAATCTCTTTTTTCTGTTAAATCTGTTGAGCCGCAAAACATACATTTGCCATCTTTAACGTGGTCAGCACGCATTCTTGCTTTACACTTGCGGCAATCTACCATTGGGTCAGAAAAAGTATCTTCGTGTCCGGAATATTTCAAAACCAGACGATGCGTTAAAATAGTGCCGTCTAAGCCTTCAACATCATCTCGCTCATAAATCATTGATTTCCACCAGCTGTGTTTTAAATTATTTTTAAGCTCTACCCCTAACGGACCAAAATCATAAGCTCCTTGAAGCCCCCCGTAAATATCGGCACTTTGAAATACAAAACCTCTGCGTTTGCATAATGATACTAATTTTTCCATTGTTAGATTTTTATCTGTCATTTTTTGTTATCCTTTAGGTGAACCTTGACTTTTGCTAATTATTTTTTAATTTATTAAAATAGCTTTAGCAACTATTTTATAAAGATATCTTCTTGTTTATCTTTAATAAAGGTATTTTAAATAAAGATATTTTTAAGCTATCATTTTCTTTTTTTATATTTAAAAACGGTATAATCCCAAAAAGTTTTACTCTATATGTTTTTTTTGCTTTTTCTTTAACAAATTCCCATAATTTGTTATTATCCTTTCTTACAAAATTATATATTTTTTGAGAACATTTAAACATTTTATCTTTTTGTGTTTTTGAAGTGTTGCTATCGTGAATCCTATATTTTAATAAAATTTCCGGCAGATTTGCAAATCTTGTCTTTCCTATTAAACGACACCAAAGAGCATAATCTTCTGCCGGAGAAAATTCTTTTTCATATTTTATATTATTATCAATTAAAACTTTCTTTCTTATCATTGAAGCCGGATGCAAAATCGCACAAGAAAACATTAAATTTTCTTCTATATCATCATTTATAATCGGCTTTTTATTGATGCCTTTTTTAGGAAAAGTTTCTGCAAAAGCACCAACTACTCCTATGTCAGGATTTTTTTCCAAAAATTCCACTTGTTTTTTTAATCGCTCAGGAAAAGATATATCATCGTGATCCATTACGCTTAAAAATTCACCTGAAGATAAATTTAATAATTTATTTCTTGTTCCGGAAATGCCTAAATTATTATCATTTTTATAATATTTTATGCGATTATCTTTATAAGATTTTACTATTTTTTCTACATTAGAATCCGTAGATGCATCATTTAAGATTAAAAATTCAAAATCATCGTATGTCTGGGATAATATGCTTTCTATCGACTCTTTTAAATGTGTTTCTTTCGTATTATAAACAGGCATAAGAACAGAAACTTTCGGCATTTATTATATCCTTTTTAAAAATGGTTGTTAATTTTTGATAAAACATATAAAACTAAAAGTACTTAAAAATATTATATACGTCAAACGAATAAATTTTAATAAATTAATAGGAGTATTGTCTTGCTTCAAAAAGTAACTCTAACAGCTATAATCGTTGCTCATAACGAGCAAGAAAGACTTCCTTCTTGCTTGGAAAAATTAAAATTCGCTGATGAATTAATTGTTGTGCTTGATAAATGTAATGACAATTCAAAAAATATCGCACTTGATTTTGGGGCTAAAATTATTGAAGGTGCTTGGGATATTGAAGGGCTTAGAAGAAATGTCGGCTTAAATGCTGCAGCTTGCGATTGGATTCTAGAAGTAGATGCCGATGAACATATCTCCCCTGAGCTTGCTTTAGAAATCTTAAAAGTTATAAATTCTTCTGAAAATTATGATTATTTTGAAATTAGATTTAATAATTATATCGGCAATAGAGCCTTAAAATACGGCGTTGGAGCCAATTTTACGGCTGGGTCTTCACCTCGTTTATCTAAAAAAGGAATTAAGAAATATTCTGAAACTATGCATGTTCACCCTAGTATAACTTGGGTTGAGAACGCTAAAAAAGGATATAAATTAAATACTCCTGCTGACCATTTTATGGATAGAAATTTGTTTGATACCTTAAAAAGGCTCAATTCATACACCGAAGCAAAAGCTATTGATTTAAGAAATTTAAATAAAAAAGATTCTCTTATTAATAATATTAGGAGATTCTTTTCACGATTTTTTAAATGCTTTGTGTCTAGAAAGGGTTATAAAGAAGGCGAATTAGGGTTTTTTATCGCTCTTTGTGC
>CAYWTE010000219.1:0-2547 GCA_964461145.1 uncultured Lactobacillales bacterium
AACTTTTTCGGATAATTCCTCGGCAAAACCGTCAAGTCCGCTTCCTAAAACGATAGCTATTTTAGGCATAAAACCTTCCATTTGCGGTAATAAATTATTTTTAATTTCAATAATTTTTTCTTTCATAAAACAATCTCCCTTGCATATTTTTCCGCATATATTATAACTAAATTATGACTACAAGATTAACAAGAGATTTTTTTTATCAGCCGACCCTAACTGTCGCTAAAGAATTATTAGGCAAAAGAATGATATTCCGAAATTTCAGCGGAATAATCACGGAAACAGAAGCTTATATCGGACAAGACGATAAAGCCTGCCACGCAGCTAAAGGAAAAACTCCGAGGAATGCCGTAATGTTCGGAGATGCGGGCTTTAGTTATGTTTATTTTATTTATGGAATGTATCACTGCTTAAATTTTGTAACGGAAAAAGAAAACTTCCCTGCCGCAGTTTTAATAAGAGGCTTAGAACTGCCAAATATTAATTTAATCGGACCTGGAAAACTTTGCAAACACCTAGGCATAACCAAAACCGATAACAAAATTGACATTATTAACAGTGATTATTTTTACTTAGAAGAAACTCACTTTCAGCCGCAGTTCATTACCACCCCGAGAATCGGAATAAAAGAAGCAACCGATAAACTTTGGCGTTTTGTAATAAAAGATTAATCGTTATTCTTCTTTACTTTACTTTACTTTACTTTACTGTACTATCAATGTCCCGTTATTTTCATCAATTTTAATTTTTTCTATATTTTCACCGGCAAGAACAAAAACGGCTAAAGGATTTTCAATTTCTTGGCTAATAAGTCTTTTTAGAGGCCTTGCCCCATAAACTGCATCATACCCCTTAGACGCAAGATATTCCTTGGCTTTAGCTGTAATTTCAATTTTAATTCCCTGCTCTTTCAAGCGTTTTTCTAACCTTGACAATTGAATCTCGACGATATGCTTCATCTGATCTTTTTCTAATGCTTTAAATATTAAAATCTCATCTAAACGATTAATAAATTCCGGCCTAAAAGAAGCTTTAATCAGCTCAGTAACCTTTTGATAATCAGGATTTTCGCCCGTTAAAAATTCAGAACCGAGATTAGAGGTAAGAATAAATATAGCATTTTTACAATCGACAGTCCGCCCTTGCCCGTCAGTAATTCTACCATCATCAAAAATTTGCAGCATAATATTAAAAACATCTTTATGTGCTTTTTCAATTTCATCAAATAAAACAACTTGATAAGGACGACGCCTTAAACTTTCAGTTAAAAAGCCTCCTTCATCGTATCCGACATATCCGGGAGGAGCCCCGATAAGCCTTGCAACCGAATGCTTTTCCATATATTCAGACATATCAACTCTGAGCATTGCCGTATCATCATCAAATAAAAATTCAGCCAAAGCCTTAGCCAGCTCGGTTTTGCCCACCCCCGTAGGTCCTAAAAACATAAAAGAACCAAGCGGACGATTAGGGTCAGAAATCCCCGAGCGAGACCGCCTAACAGCATTAGCCACCGCTTTTATCGCATCATCTTGTCCGATAACACGTTTATGCAGTTTTTCCTCCATATTTATCAATTTTTCACGCTCTCCTGTCATCATTTTTGATGCCGGAATTCCCGTCCATCTTGAAACTACTTTAGCAACCTCTTCAGCTGTAACTTCTTTTTTAACACAAGCATCATTAGCTTTTTCGATATATTTTTCCGCATCTTCTAGGTTTTTAATCAATTCAGGAATAACGCTGTATTGAAGCTTAGCTGCATCTTCAAGCTTTCCTGTCCGCTGAAAATTTGCCGCATTAATTTTTGCTTCATCTAGCTTTTCCCTAATTCTTGCAGCTTCTTGAACTTTTTTCGAGCTTTGTGCCCATTTAGTATTTAAATCCAACAGCTTAGCTTCAAGCCCTTGAATCTGAGCCTCAAGTTTAATTAATCTTTCTTTCGACTTTGAATCTGTTTCTTTTTTTAACGCTGCGGCCTCTATTTTAAGAGTAATCATTTCTCGCTCTAAATTATCAATCTCCTCAGGCTTAGAATCGAGAGTCATTCTAACACCGGAAGCAGCTTCATCCATCAAATCAATAGCCTTATCGGGTAAAAATCTATCTGTAATATAGCGATTAGAAAGAGTAGCAGCCAAAACAACAGCATCATCAGAAATTCTAACACCGTGATGCAGTTCAAATTTTTCTTTTATCCCTCTAAGGATAGAAATCGTATCTAAAACCGAAGGCTCAGAAACAAAAACAGGCTGAAATCTGCGAGCAAGTGCAGCATCTTTTTCAACATATTTTTGATATTCTTTCAAAGTTGTAGCCCCGATACAATGAAGTTCACCTCTAGCCAAAGCAGGTTTTAATAGATTTGATGCGTCCATAGACCCTTCCGCAGCACCTGCTCCAACAATTGCGTGCATTTCATCGATAAAAAGAATAATATTTCCGGCAGCAGCTTCAATTTCTTTTAAGACAGCTTTTAACCTTTCTTCAAACTCGCCTCTAAACTTAGCTCCTGCAACCAAAGCACCTAAATCCAGAGCCATA
>CAYWTE010000220.1:0-2537 GCA_964461145.1 uncultured Lactobacillales bacterium
CAATTTTATATAGGTAAAGTTTTTGAAGGAACATATCCTCCTGAAGCTGCAATTTTTTGTAATGAAAACGGGCTTATGATTGAGCCTGACGGAGAGAATTTCATAATTAAACAAGCTCCCGTTTATGAGCCAACTTATAGAGAGCTGCGGGCTGCTGCTTATCCTGATTATCGTGAGTATCTAGACGGCATTGTAAAAGGTGATGCTGCTCAAGTGCAGGGCTACATTGATGCTTGCCTCGCTGTAAAGGTTAAATATCCGAAGCCAGAATAGGAGGAACTTTTATAGACAAAGTTATTGACTTTGTTTTATAAATGATGTATAATTTGTCGATAAAATTATTTTTTTAATATTTTTATAGGTGAGAAAAATGGCAATAAAAAATTACGCAAATTGTATCGCCGTTGAAAAAACTCAACCAGAAGTAATTATTCCATATGGAGATTATCTTCTCTTTGAAGATGTTGATGATGAGCAAAGACCTTCTATTTTCATTAGAGTCCTCCGTGATGAAATAAGACTCTACGAAAGAAGAATTTGCACAAAAAAAACAAATTCTTTCCTTGTTTTTTATATCAGTAGATATAAAGAAACTATGTTTTACAAGGGACACTGCGGAACCGTATTAAGTTTCTCGCATAAAGATGCTTTTATTTTGTGCGTTCGGATATTCCTTGCTCAACACGAAGTTGAAACTTTTCAAGAATTAGAAGAAAAGTTTCAAATAAAAGCTCCTTCCGAAAGAAATCGCCATGCTTCGGGAGAAGAAATTTTCTTTTGGATAAAAGTAAAACAATATATCCAAAAAGACTTCAAAGCAGACACCAGAGAATTAAAAGAACTTTTTGATACTCTAAAACGTCTCTAAAAAAGGGCTGTTTTTACAAAAAATAATAGCCCTTTTTTGTCTTTTAAAATAAATTATAACGTTAAATCTAAAGTCTTAAACCTTTTACGCGTAACAAATATCTAATTATTAGATTTAAATTTTTTCTTTCAACTAAATTAGTTTGACAATCTCAAGTATTTGTTATAAATATATTGTTGAGTTTAATATTTTTAAATTCTTAAACTATCTAAAGTTATCTTTATTAGCCTAAGACTTTCTTTTTATAAAACTCAATTTTTATCACTTTTAATTGCTTAAGGAGAAAATACTATGGCAACTGGTACAGTAAAATGGTTCAACCCTAAAAAAGGATATGGCTTCATTACACCTTCTGAAGGTGTTGCTGACATCTTCGTTCACATTTCCGCTCTTGAAAAAAACGGAATTAGAATGCTCGACGAAGGTCAAAATGTAAGCTATGACCTCGCTACAAATAAAGGCAAAACTTCTGCCGTTAATTTGAAGCTTGCTTAATAGAGTTGGATAACTGTATTAACTAAATATTTAGGAAAGGGGTAAATATTATTTTAATGGTTTGAGGATTCTCCTTAATAAATTAATAACTAAAATTGAGCTTTATAAAAAGTACTTAAATTTTTTGCTATTACTCTTTAAAATAATATCCTTTCCTTCTTATTAATCTAAAAATCTTACCAAAATCTTATTTCACCTTATTCTAAGACAGCCTCTTAGCTATATTTTTCTAAATACCAATTAACCGTTTTTAAGATTCCGCTTTCAAAATTTTCATCTGCCTGCCAAGTTAAATCTTTCTTTATCTTCGCAGCATTTATTGCATATCTTCTATCGTGTCCTGGGCGGTCTTTAACAAAACTTATCAGCTCCTCATACTTTTTGCCGTTAGCTTTAGGCTTTAATTCATCTAAAATACTGCAAATTTTCTTGACTATGTAAAGATTATTTCTCTCATTCTCCCCGCCGATATTATAAGTTTGCCCTACTGCTCCTTTATGATAAACTAAATCTATCCCCTTGCAGTGGTCTAATACATAAAGCCAATCTCGGACATTCATTCCATCGCCATAAACAGGAATTTGTTTGCCTTCTAAGCAATTCGTAATTATTTTCGGAATTAGCTTCTCAGGATGCTGTTTGGGCCCATAATTATTAGAGCAATTACTAGTTGTAACGTTCATTCCATAAGTGTGAAAATAACTGCGAACAATAAAATCACTTGAAGCTTTGGAGGCCGAATAAGGCGAATTAGGAGCATATGGCGTACTCTCTTCAAAAGCAGCGTCCGTATCATTTAGTGTTCCGTAAACCTCATCTGTTGAAATATGATGAAACCGGCACTTTGAATATTCTTCCTTATAATTAAAAGGTGATGCCAGCCAATACTTCCTTGCTACATCTAAAAGCGTAAATGTTCCCATCACATTCGTTTTAATAAATGCTTCCGGTCTAGTTATAGAATTATCAACGTGGCTTTCTGCTGCAAAATGAATAACTCCTTTAATATCGTAATCTTTAAATATTTTTTCTATCAAAGCCCTATCGCAAATATCCCCTTTAATAAAATTATAATTAGGTGCATTTTGAACTTCTTTTAAATTTTCCAAATTAGCTGCATAAGTTAAAGCGTCTAAATTTATAACATTATAATTTTTATATTTATTCACAAAAT
>CAYWTE010000221.1:0-2509 GCA_964461145.1 uncultured Lactobacillales bacterium
AGTCGCCGAGTGCCTCATTCTATCTATTTGCTCATTAATAGCCGAATCTTTTTCGATATAAGTATCCGTTTTAGGCACATAAGCTTCGGGCTGATAATAATCATAATAAGAAACGAAATATTCAACTGCATTTTTTGGAAAAAATTGTTTCATTTCAGAATAAAGCTGAGCAGCTAAGATTTTATTCGGAGCCATAATCAAAGCAGGACGTTTAGTTTCTTTAATCACCTGAGCCATTGTAAAAGTTTTCCCAGAACCAGTAACTCCGAGCAAAACTTGATTTTTTTCCGCTGCATTTATCCCTTTAACCAATTCAGCAATCGCCTGAGGCTGATCTCCTGCCGGCTCATAATTAGAATCGAGCACAAAATTAGCAGAATTTTTTGCTGGTTGTTTATTATATATAGGGAAAATGGTCATTTCTTAAGATTAATCTTACACCTTAAATTTTGCAAATACTTTTAATTCCTGACCATAAATTCATCAAACATTGGCTTAAGTTTATCAATTATTTCGGGCACAAAGAATTTTTTCCTCTCTTTAAGGGAAGGAGCTAAAGGAAGATTTTCCGCAACAAGAATATATTCTTGAATAGCATATTTTTTAACCCCTAAATTTTGAAGTATTTTTGCAATATAAAATAAATCGGAAACGGAAATGATTCTGGGGTCTAAAGTAGTTCTTGCTTCGAAATTTATTTTATTTTCAAGTAAAATTTGCAGCGAATCCAAAACATCATTAAAATTTCCGCAGCCCCCTGTTGCTATTTTATAATTTTTATCAATTGCTTTAACATCAATTCCCACCCAAGAAAGCAGATGAATAATTTCTTTTAAAACTAAAGGCTTTGAGCCGTTTGTATGTAGACCGATTTTAAACCCCAAATCTTTTACATTTTCCATCGCTATTTTAATATTTTTTTGCATTAACGGCTCTCCGCCGCTAAAAACAACTCCGTCAAGCTTACCTATTCTGCTTTTTAAGAAATTTATCACATCTTCCCAAGAATATTTATCGGCATTAAAAGGAACATTAAAAGGAACTAAATCGCCGCTATAACAAAAAGGACAGGCCCAATTACAACCTTGAGTAAAGATTACACAACAAGTGACCCCCGGCCAGTTAACCAAGCTAAATTTTTCTAATCCTCCGATTTTAATAATATCTTCCAACTGTTTATCCTTTTAAAAAAAGTAACAACAATTCTTCTACAAAAGAGTTTGTAGTTTTTAATCAAAAAACTTAAAAATTTTAAACAATAGAAATCTTTTATTTGATAAGAGCTTTCTGCCTTTTATTTAAGGAATCCGCTAAAAGCTTTTCTAGCCAAGCGAAGGAACTTAATAAAAAATTATTCAGCCGCAATATTATTATATTGGGCTAAAGTAGGCTCAATAAAATGCTTGCGACAAGCAAATTCACTTTTTTTACCTTTATTCCACTCGGAAACTGGCCTATGATATCCCATCACCCTAGTCCATATTTCACAAGGCTGTCTATCGGAGTCTTTTAGCTGAAAGCTTTCTTTTAATTCGTTCATTTTTTTACTACCTTTCTAACTTAAAGTTAAGATTAACTCATTTTTAAACCATCTGCAACCGATTCTATTTTAATTTATCACAAAAAAGTTAATAAATTATGCAAAGCTTTTATTTGCCTTAATTTGAGCTATTTTTTCAGCATCGCAAATCGGACAGAATTTATGCTCCCCTTTTAAATATCCGTGTTTCGGACAGATAGAAAAGGTAGGAGTAATAGTAATATAAGGCATTTTATAGCCATAAATAACTTTTTTAACAAATTCCCTACAAGCATCAGCACTAGAAATGCGTTCACCCATATAAAGGTGCATAACTGTTCCGCCTGTATATTTAGTTTGTAAATTATCTTGCAAATCGAGAGCTTCGAAAGGATCGTCTGTAAAACCGACAGGAAGCTGCGTTGAATTAGTATAAAAAGGTGCATCTTGCGTTCCTGCTTGAATAATATCGTCAAAACGTTTTTTATCTTCTCTGGCGAATCGATAAGTTGCCCCTTCAGCAGGAGTCGCCTCTAAATTATACATACTTCCTGTTTCATTTTGAAACTCTATCATTTTTTCACGAATATAATCTAAGAGTTTAACCGCAAATTTTTGACCATAATTATCAGCAATATTATGCTTCCCTGATGTAAAATTAAGAATCATTTCATTAACACCATTAATTCCGATAGTAGAAAAATGATTTCTGAGTGTTCCTAAATAACGTTTAGTGAACGGGAAAAGCCCTAAATCTATATGACGCTGAATAACTTTCCTCTTAATTTCTAAAGAATTTCTGGCCATATTCATTAAGTCATTTAATCTTTTATACATTCCTTCTTCATCATTTTTGAAAATATATCCTAATCTAGCACAGTTTATTGTAACGACTCCGATAGAGCCCGTTTGTTCAGCAGACCCAAAAAGGCCGTTTCCTCTAGCAAGCAGCTGACGTAAATCAAGCTGTAATCTGCAACACATAGAACG
>CAYWTE010000222.1:0-2504 GCA_964461145.1 uncultured Lactobacillales bacterium
AGTAAATGTGAAAGTCAATGTCAACAACAATGCCTCAAACTCACAAGCCACAGCCAGTTACAGCAGGGAAAGTAACGGCGATTTGAGCTTGGACGTGATGATTGAACAAGTCGAGAAAAACTTATCTCGAAACATCTCTAAAGGCTCAGGGTTGGCTCCAACCTTGGAAAATCGCTATGGGCTTAATCCGGCAAGAGGAAGTTACGGGTAGTGTTTATATTATTTGACTATGATTTTATTTCGTCGTATCCTCTATTATTAGGAGATTTTAGTAGATGAAATTTATCGGTAAATTATTTCTGAATTCTTTTTTGGTTATCATATTCTTGCTATTTATCCTTGAGAATTCTTTTTTTGTGTACGATTTTTTCTTTTCAAAACCTTGGCAAATGGGAGCAAAATTTGATAAAGATAAATGCATAACTTATGATAGAATTGGATTTACTATAAAAGGAAATATGATGCATGATTTGTTGACTAATTATCTGCATCTAGGTATGGATAGAAAGAATATCGAGCAATTAATTAATAAAGGATTTTCTTCAGGAAAACATTTTGAACTTTATAATATAGAAGATTGTCCTGAAGTTATGTCATTAGCAATTACCTATGATGAAAATAATAAATTGGAAACCGCGAGTTATTTTATTGAAAGCCGATAAAATGAAAAAACTATTAATTATAATTTCAACCCTTTTCCTTTTTGAAAATTTATTCTTTTGTTATTTACTCAACATTGGGAAATGGTTTTCTAATGATAATAAACTAGATTGGAATGAAGGAAGAGCTTTTAATCCTGAAATCTGGTTACAAAATCCTACCGGTAATGCCAAAGATGAAAAATGTATTAGAGGTAAGATGTTAGGAGAACTCACTAATTATGTGCTTTATACCAGAATGTCTAAAAATGAGATTATACTTGCTCTTGGTGGAGATGGGATAACTTATGAAATCGGTGAATGCTTAAGTAAGCGAGATAAAATCGTTTTTACTTATGATGATAATAACAATCTCAAAACTACAAATTACAAAATTATTTCCGAGCAAAAGTAAATAAGTTCTCTTTATGTTCGATTTTTCTTGACTTTAAATATTTTTTATGTTATATGTTTTAGGTCTTTTAGTAGGGATTAGTGTGTCTACTAGAAATCATAAAAAAGATTCAACAATTAAGCAGCTTTTAGGGCTGCTTTTTTGTTTTTAAAATTCATCAAAGGAGAAAATAAAATGAACAATTTAAATAACATACAAAATTATTTTGGAGAAAAAGCAAAAGATTATTCGGATAAAACTGAAGAATATATACAAAAAGGCTTAGGAATGTATGATGCTAGACAAAGTGCTATAAATGAAGCTAAAAATTCTAAGATGCCAGGTCTATGGAATGGCCCGGCAGATGCTTATCGCCATATTCTTGTTTCTGCAGAAATGACTAGAAGAACAGGGAAGAAAGCTCAAATTTATGCTGAAGGACACGAAATCTTAGGTAATATTAAGGGGCAAGATCAAACAGAAAGTGACATGGATAAACACAATAATGCAATTGGATATGAAATCGTTAGAAAAGCTAAAGATTGGAATGATGTGGTTACCCAAGCTAGAGGAAAAATTACCGAAGGAACCTACAATAATGGAACTGGACAGAGGGATACTCCTATGTGGTTACCGGAAAGTAAATGGCAAAAGGGTGGGAATAATTGGCCGCCTAAATTGGATGATATCGCTCCTGCTATAAATCCAAAAGGAGGAATGGAAAATACTTATAACCCTTTATATCGTGATGTTTCGACTTGGACAGATGATGATGTTAAGAATGTTATGAATTCAAAAGAATACCAATATGATAAGGATGTTAATAATAAAGTGCAGGATTATTTTAAGTATAAATATCCAGGAGAAATGTCTTTTCACAAAGGGGTTGGCGAGGTTCATGTTTCAGGATATACCAGAATGGATGACGGAAAATCAGTTAGTGTTAGTGATTATTACCGCTCAAGACCTAATAACTAAATGACCATATCGTTTCCATCAACGCTGCCCCTGCCGACTATTGAAGGATACGGCATTACTCCTCAGGAGGCAATTCTTCGCACTGATATGGAAGCGGGTCCGGCACGGCAACGGCGGAGGTTTACGCAGGTTCCCTCCAAGATTACCGTTCGCTGGGTTATGAAGTCCGAGCAGTTTGCTCTATTTGAGGCTTGGTATAAGTTTTACGCCAAAGAAGGCGGCGAATGGTTTGAGATAACTTTGCTCGGCGGGCTTGGATTATTAACGCAAGAAGCTCGATTTACTCGGCAGTTCGAGGCTATGCCAAAGCTCGGCGGCAACTGGCAGATTACTTCAGAACTAGAAATCCGTGAACGTCCGACTTTGACTGCCGATGCTCTGGCCATTATGCTTGATTGCGACTTAACTAAGCTGGAAGCTAGCGTTTCTAAACTCAAAACTTTTGTGAATTCAACGTTACCCACTCAAATAAATTAAAAAAGATGGATCCTGAA
>CAYWTE010000223.1:0-2504 GCA_964461145.1 uncultured Lactobacillales bacterium
ATACGTCCCGAAATTTCTAACGTTCAAGCACGTTTTTTCAAGCTCGGGAATTAATTCCGGAATACTTAAAGGATTAAACTCTGCATCGACATAAAAATGGGGGTCAGAATGTTTTCTACCCATCATATAAGTCTCTAACTTAGTAAGATTAACGTTATGTTTTCTAAACACTTCAAGAGCCTCAAGCAATGCCCCTGCTTTATTTTTTGTTTGAAAGACAAGAGTTGTAACAGCGATTCCCGATATATCTTTAAGCGGCAACGGATTAGCGGCTAAAAATAAGAATCTCGTAGTATTATCGGCATCATTTTCAATATTTTCTGCTAAAACCATCATATTATAAATTTCTGCCGCATTAAAAGGAGCAATTGCCGCAGAAACAGATTCTAACCCCTTATCTAAATCTCTAGCAGCACCGGCAGTATCCCAAACATCAATTACTTCAATATGGTCAAATTTCTCTTTTAAAAAATTAGAGCATTGCATTCTGCCTTGAGAATGAGTGTAAATTTTTTTAATTTTCTTCATCGCATTTTGAATATCTTCTTTACTAGGAGAAGCTTCTTTCCACTTAATCAAGTCTTCGTGTTCAGCCAGATTTTCAGGAGGAAGCCCTTTAACGGCTTTCATCGCCATCATCAAATTATGATGAACCGGCATAAAACTTTCAGCAACGATAAAGAGATTTGTATCGATTAAATCGTTATAAACCTCAGCGATTCTTCCGACACAAGAATTATCAACCGGAATAACTCCGATATCGGCATAACCTTTAAGAACAATTTTCATAACCTGCTTAAAAGTTTTGCAAGACTTATATGTAGCACTGGGAAATTTTTTCATAGCCGCATCATAAGAAAAACAACCCATAGCCCCTTGATAAGCGATAATATTAGACCTCAAAATTTATTCTCCTTTAGCTTCACATAAAAGTTTTTTCATATCCTCAGGCACATTTTGCCCGGCATCGACAATTGCTTTTCTAACATTTTTAGCATTAGCAAACCAATTAAAAAGCTTATTTTCATCTTTTTTTCTAATAGCTTTTTGCAGTTCTGTTAAATCCTCACTAAATTGCTGCAAAACATCTAAAATAAAAGCTGAATTAGCGATAAAAATATCTTGCCACATTTTAGGGTCAGAACCGGCAATGCGGGTAAAATCTCTAAATCCGCTGGCAGAATATTTAATGATTTCTTTTTTTAAGGAATTTTCCATATTAGCCGCTGTTCCAACAATAGAATAAGCAATTAAATGCGGAATATGAGAAACGAGCGCCATAACTAAATCGTGATGCTGAGCATCCATTTTTTCAACATTCATACCAAAACTTTGCCAAAAATTAATTATTTTAAGAACGGTATCAGGCGGATTATTTTCAAGCGGAGTAACAATGCACCATCTATCCAAAAAAAGTTCAGCAAAACCGGCTTCAGGCCCGCTATTTTCCGTCCCTGCAACAGGATGAGCCGGAACAAAGCAAACTCCTTCAGGCATAATATCTTCTATATCTTTTATAACCGAAGATTTAACCGAGCCTACATCAGAAATAATTGTATTTTTATTCAAAAAAGGAGCAATTTGCAGCATAACATTTTTATAAGAGCGAACAGGCACACAAATGAACACAGCATCTGCGCCGCTTACGATTTCAGGATTAACGCTTGCATCATCAACAATTTTAAGCTCTAAAGCTTTACTAACATTTTGAGGCAATATATCAAAAGCTGAGATTTCCTTAGCTGCATTATATTTTCGAGCCGCCCTCGCAAGTGATGAACCGATTAGCCCGATACCGATAATAGTAATTTTATTAAAAATCATTTGCCAAAACCTCTTCTTTTAGAGTATTTATAAATGATTGTAACTCTAATGCAAGGATAAAAATGTTAAATATCATTATACTTGGTTTTATTTTTGGATTTTTCTGCCCGTTAATCGCAAGAAGATTTGCCAAATTTATGCCTGCTGACCCTTCTGCCGCATTTATAGAAAGTTTTCACCTCCCTAGAATTCCCAAAAATAAAAACGCAAAATATATAAAATTATGGAGAGACCTGCTTATTTATTGCGTTATAAGCGGAATAATCTCTGCCTTATGCTTAAGCTTAGTTTATTATAAAACAGAAAATTATTGGTATATCGGCCTAATGAGCTTATTAATTTTAATGACAGCTATTGATTTGAAACTTTATATTTTACCTGACGTATTAACTATCCCTTTGATTTTATTAGGATTTACAGCTAGTTATTTTTATGATTTAAACCCAATGTATGACAGCATATTAGGTGCTTTAGCCGGATATTTCGGGATATTTATAATAGGAATTATAGTTTATTTCATAAAAAGAGATGCTTTCGGCGGCGGAGATTATAAAACTTTAGCCGGCATTGGCGCTTGGTTAGGTCTTTATGGTCTTTGTTTTTCGATATTCATCTCCGCTATTTTAGGACTTATGATTGCTTTTTTTATAAAAACCAGAGGAATAGCTTATGGTTTGCCA